>CAYUKE010000248.1:0-5059 GCA_964445185.1 uncultured Geminicoccaceae bacterium | reverse complement strand
GTAGGGACCGTGGCAGGGAGCGCGAACGTCCGCCAGCTGTTGGCCGAGGCCAAGGTGTGGTGCGCGGTCGAGGCGCAACGGCTTGCCGAGCGCTACGCCAAGACAACGCCCAGCGGGCCGGTGCTGTTCGAGACCGGCTACGGCCCCTCGGGCCTGCCGCACATCGGCACGTTCGGCGAGGTCTTTCGAACGACGATGGTCCGCCGCGCCTTCGCGAAGCTGACAGGGTTCGAGACGCGTCTCGTCTGCTTCTCCGACGACATGGACGGGCTCCGCAAGGTGCCCGACAACATCCCCAATGCCGATGTCGTTCGCCCGCACCTGCAGAAGCCGCTTACCGACATCCCGGACCCGTTCGGCGAAGCGCCGAGCTTCGGTCACCACATGAACGGCCGCTTGCGTCGCTTTCTCGACCATTTCGGCTTCGACTACGAGTTCCAGAGCGCGACCGACGCCTATCGGTCCGGGCGCTTCAATCAGGTCCTGCAGCGGGTGTTGGAGGAGCACGAGGCAATCCGCCAGATCGTGCTGCCGATCCTCGGGCCCGAGCGGCGCGCGACCTACAGCCCGATCCTGCCGGTCTGCCAGTCGACCGGACGCGTTCTTGAGGTGCCGGTGGAGGCGGTCGATGCGGTGGCTGGCTCCGTAGTGTACACGGACCCAGAGCGAGGGGTGACGATCGAGGTCCCGGTCACCGACGGCCGTTGCAAGCTGCAGTGGCGCGCCGATTGGGCGCTGCGCTGGACGGCGCTCGGCGTCGACTACGAGATGTATGGCAAGGACCTGATCGACAGCGCGAAGATCTCGGCGAAGATCTGCCGCGTTCTCGGCGGCACGCCGCCGGAAGGGTTGGTCTATGAGCTCTTCCTCGACGAGCAGGGACGCAAGATCTCCAAGTCGATCGGCAACGGCCTGAGCGTCGACGAGTGGCTCACCTACGGACCCAAGGCGAGCCTCGGCCTGTTCATGTTCCAGGCGCCGAAGAAGGCGAAGCGGCTCTTCTTCGACGTCATTCCCAAGACGGTCGACGAATACGAGGCATTTCGGGTGCGCTACGCGGCGCAGACGGCCGAGGAGCGGATCAACAACCCGCTCTGGCACATGCATGAGGGGGCGCTGCCGCAGGACGATGTGCCGGTGAGCTACACGATGCTGTTGAACCTGGCATCGGTCGTCAACGCCGAGGACCCGAGCGTGCTTTGGGGGTTCATCCGTGCCTACGTGCCCGGCGCCTCGCCTGAGAATCACCCGCGCCTCGACGAGCAGGTCGGGCTCGCGGTCGCCTACTTCCGTGATTTCGTGAAGCCGAAGAAGTCCTACCGCGCGCCCTCCGAGGCAGAGCGCGCCGCGCTCGCGGAACTGGAGCGTTTTCTCGCCGCGGCGGCGGAGGAAACCGATGGCGAGGCGTTGCAGAACGAGGTCTACGAGATCGGCAAGCGGCACGGCTTCGCCAACCTTCGCGACTGGTTCAAGGCGCTTTACGAGGTACTGCTCGGGCAGTCGGAGGGGCCGCGCATGGGCTCTTTCTTCGCGCTCTACGGGGTTGCCAACAGCCGCGCTCTGGTCGCCCGCGCGCTCGAGGCCGACCTCGCCGCCGCCACATGAGCGAACTGCCTGACGCTGCACGAAACCTGGCGTTGGATGTTCTCGACGCGGTGCTCGGCCGGCCGCCAGAGCGCCTGGAGCCGGCGTTCGCCCGGATGGCGGACGCCGCAGCATTGCACGGCCGGGACCGCGCCTTCGCTCGGCTGTTGGCGACGACCGTGTTGCGCCGCAAAGGGCAGCTCGACGGGGTGCTCCGCCGTTACCTGCGCTATCGGCCGAAGTCGGCGACCGCTGAGAACCTGCTCCGACTTGGCGCGGCGCAGGTCCTGCTCCTCGGCACGCCGCCGCATGCGGCTGTGGCGACGACGGTGGCACTCGCCCGAGGCCGACGGCGGCCGGAGGCCGGCCTCCTCAACGCCGTGCTGCGGCGCCTCGCCGCCGATCGACCGGCCTTACCGGCCGCCGTGGCGAACCTGCCGTCGTGGCTACGGCAGCGCTGGACGACAACCTATGGTGCCGCTGCGGTGCAGGCGATCGCGTCGGAGCACGCGGCGGATCCGCCTCTGGACCTCACGGTGCCGGCGGATCGTGCCGCTTGGGCGCAGCGCCTGGGCGGTGTGGCGATCGGGCCGCAGACGGTCCGCCTCCGTCAGGCCGGTGCGGTGACGGAGCTGCCAGGCTACGAGGCCGGCGCCTGGTGGGTGCAGGACGTGGCCGCAAGCCTGCCAGTGGCGATGCTCGGCCCGCTCAACGGCCGGCGGGTGCTCGACGCGGCCGCGGCCCCAGGTGGGAAAACGGCCCAGCTCGCGGCCGCGGGCGCCACGGTCACCGCCCTTGATGTCGACGGCGGCCGGCTCCGCACGGTGACCGACAACATGTCTCGGCTGCGGCTCGACGCCTCGATGGTCGAGGCCGACCTGAGGACGTGGCGTCCGGAGGGCGGGTTCGACGTCGTGCTCCTTGATGCGCCCTGCTCAGCCACCGGCACGATCCGGCGTCATCCGGACATTCAGTGGCACCGATCGAGCGCGGACATCGCCCGGCAGGCGATGCTTCAAACCGAGCTGATCGATGCCGCGCTCGCCGCCGTCAAGCCCGGGGGGACGCTCATGTTCGCTACCTGCTCGCTCGAGCCGGAGGAAGGTGAGATGCTGATAGCCGACTGGCTCGAGCGGCATCCGGAGGTGACGCCCCACGCCGTGCCCGTCACGCCGTCGGCAGCGCTCAACCTGGCGGCGCTGGGCGAAGGGCAGTGGCGCTCATTGCCTTCCGGCGTCAGCGGCGGCATGGACGGCTTCTACATTGCGCACTTTCGAAGGCAGGGCTGATGAGCGGCGACAGCGGCAACCGCGCGCTTCTTTCGGTATCCGACAAGGCCGGGCTCATTCCGCTTGCCCGCGCCCTCGCTGCGCGCGGCTTCGAGCTCGTCTCGACCGGTGGCACAGCGAGATCGCTTCGCGCAGCCGGGATCGCCGTAGAAGAGGTCGGTATTTTAACGGGTTATGGAGAGTTTTTAGATGGCCGCGTGAAGACGCTGCACCCAGCCATCCACGCCGCGATTCTGGCGCGGCGCGATGACGGGGACCATCAGGCGGAGCTTGCGGCCCGAGATATCGCGCCCTTCGACCTTGTCGTCGTCAACCTATACCCTTTTCGCGAGGCGGTGGCTGCCGGCGCGCCTGCCGACTCGATCGTTGAGCAGATCGACATCGGTGGGCCGGCCATGATCCGAGCCGCCGCGAAAAACTTCAGCTCTCTCGCGGTGCTGACCGATCCCACCGACTACGATCCCTATCTCGCGGCAATGGCCGCCGACGGCGTAGCACCGGTGGAGGTTCGACGCGCACTCGCCGCCAAGGCCTTTGCCCACACCGCGGCTTACGATCGGGCGATCGCCACCTGGTTCGAGGGTGGGGCGGCCGGCGAGCTGCCCGATCGGCTCGAGATCACTGCGCAACGCGTGCAGCTGTGCCGATACGGCGAGAACCCACACCAAGCGGCCGCGGTCTACCGTCTTGAAGGTGAGCGGCCTGGGATCGTCGGCGCGCGGCAGCTTCAGGGCAAAGAACTCTCATTCAACAATCTGGCCGACGTCGATGCGGCCTGGAGGCTGATCGGCGACATCGCGACGCCGGCCGTCGCCATCATCAAACACGGCAATCCCTGCGGTGTGGCGACGGCCGACGACATCGAGGCCGCTTGGCACCGCGCGTTGGCCTGCGATCCGGTGAGCGCCTTCGGTGGTATCGTGGCGGTCAATCGCCCACTCGACACGAGCTTCGCGGAACTCCTGGCGGGGCATTTTGCGGAGGTCGTCATCGCGCCGGAGGTTACGGGGAGGGCGCGCGAGCGGCTGCAGGAGCGAACGGCGCTCCGCGTCCTGGAGGCACGGTTCGGCAGTCCGGGCGGGCTTGCGCTTCGTTCCGTCGCGGGCGGACTCCTGGTGCAAACTCAGGACCTGGCCTTGCCGGACGCTGCGAGTTGGCAAGTCGTCACCGAGCGTGCGCCGACGCCGGCCGAAGCTGTCGATCTCGCCTTCGCCCAGCCCATCGCCAAGCATGTCAAGTCGAACGCGATCGTCCTCGCTCGCGATGGCGCCACCGTCGGCATCGGCGCCGGGCAGATGAGCCGCGTCGACAGCGTGCGGATCGCCGTGCGCAAGGCGGGCGAAGGTCCCGGTTCCCGTCCGTGCGTCTGCGCGTCGGATGCCTTCTTTCCGTTCGCGGACGGTCTCGAGGCGGCGGCAGGGGCCGGCGCGGCCGCGGTGATCCAGCCGGGCGGCAGCCGTCGCGACGACGAGGTCATTGCCGCGGCAAACCGGCTGGGCGTCGCGATGGTGATGACGGGCAAGCGCCACTTCCGCCACTGAGCGGTGCGCGGTCGACCGAGCGGGCCTCGACATCGCCTACCGGCGATGATGATACGGAGTTGAAATCGGCGCGCCTGCGATCATCTGTCGCGCGTTCAGCTGCCGGCAGGCGTTGTGCCGCAAACTGCTTTCGCCGCATATTGTTAATGAAAATCGAATATAACACGGTACGCTAGGGAGATGAGACAGGTGCTGATGAAGCGAGTGTCGGTCATGCTTGGCGTTGCCCTTGCGCTTGCCGTGGCCGCGGGGGCGGCGAACGCAGCCAGTGTCGTGATCCGGCCCGGTCCCGAAGGGCAAGACACGCAGTTTCATCCCGACCAGCAGCCGCGCGGCGACGTCATGGTGGGCTCGTTCGGCAGCTTTCTCGGCCTCAACAACATGCGGGCCTTGTTCAAGTTCCAGCTCAATGACCTATCACAGGCTACACGGAACCTGCTTGCGTCGCCGGCCGGGAAAGCGAAGCTCACAGTTTACCAGGCTTGGCAATTCGATGCACCGCATACCATGCAGGCGAACGTGCATCGGCTTACTGAGGCGTGGGATGAAGCCGTCGCGACGGAGGTTCGGCGGACCGCGGCTGAAAATTGGACGAGCGTCGGCGGCACGTACCGGACGCCCGAGGTCGCCGGCGAGAAGCCCGAT
>CAYUKE010000247.1:0-5103 GCA_964445185.1 uncultured Geminicoccaceae bacterium | reverse complement strand
ATTCGAGGAAGGTGAGCGGCTGCTCGCGCTCGAGCCGCAGGCGCACCGAATCGAAGGTCAGCATGCGGTTGATCGTGAAGTGCCGGCCGACCTCCCGCAGGAAGGGCACGTAGCCCAGCTCGTCGAGCCAATCGGCGTTGTCGACGAGCCGCGTCCGGCCCCCCTCGATGTCAAGGAACGGCTCCAGCGAGCGGCGGATGCCCGCCTTGTTCGAGGCGAGTGTGGCGTCGTCCAGGAGCTGGCGGGTCTCGTCGCGGCCGGACGGGTCGCCGACTTTGCTTGTGCCGCCGCCGACGAGCGCGATCGGGCGGTGGCCGGCCTCCGCCAAATGGCGCAGCAGCATGATGCCGACGAGGTTGCCGATGTGCAGGCTCGACGCCGTGCAGTCGAAGCCGATGTAGCCGGTCACCGGCCCTTCGCGCAGCAACGCGTCAAGGGCCTCCGCGTCAGTCGCCTGGTGGATGAAGCCGCGGGCGGCGAGCGCGCGCAAGAACTCGGAACGAAAAGCCGTCATCGCGTGCCGTCCGCAGGGTTTGGGAAAGGCCGGCGCGCGGCGCTCAGGCGGCCTCAGTCGTCGCCATCTCGCGATCGATATAGGCCTCGACCATGGTCGTAAGCAGCTCGGTCTTGCGCGCGAAGACGTGATCAGCGCCCTCGACGACCTCGACGTCGATGTCGATGGCGCGCTGATGCTGAAGCTTGTCGCACAGCTTCTGCACGGCGTCGGTGGACGTGACGATGTCGCGCTCGCCTTGGACGACAAGCCCCGAGGACGGGCACGGCGCCAGGAACGAAAAGTCGTAGAGGCTCGCCGGCAGCGCCGCGCAGACGAAGCGGAAGATCTCCGGGCGTCGCATCAAGAGCTGCATGGCGATCCAGGCCCCGAAAGAGAAGCCGGAGCACCAGACGATGCGGCTGTTCGGATTGTGGAGCTGCATCCAGTCGAGCGCGGACGCCGCATCCCGCAGCTCGCCCTGGCCGTGGTCGAAGATCCCCTGGGAGCGGCCGACGCCACGAAAGTTGAAGCGGAGGACCGAGAATCCACGCCGCTGGAACGCCTGCGCGAGCGCGAGGACGACGCGGTTGTTCATCGTGCCGCCGTGCAGGGGGTGGGGGTGGAGCACGATCGCCAGCGGCGAGTTCGGCCCCTCGCCGTGGACGTACCGCCCCTCGAGCCGCCCGTCGGAGCCGTTGAAGATCACTTCGGGCATGCTCGTCTCCATGCGGGCAGCAAGCGGAGCGTCAGGCCGCTCGCGTTGACCCCGCGCCCGCGCCCGCTGTATGGCTTCGTGAAGAGGTGATACGGCCAACGCGCGCCCATGCCGTGCCCATCCGGTCGCGCCACTTGTCGATCTCTGGACGTATTCCCACCTTGACTGTGAAGCATAGCCTCGGGGGGTAGGTATGTTCAAGAGACTGTGGGCGGACGTCGCCGCGGTCCGCGAGCGGGATCCAGCGGCAAGGTCGACGCTCGAAGTCCTGCTCTGCTACCCGGGCTTGCACGCCGTCACCTGGCATCGGCTAGCGCACGCGCTTTGGCGACGGCGCTTGTATCTTCTGGCGCGGATGGTCTCGAATGTCAGCCGGCTCCTCACCGGGATCGAGATCCACCCCGGCGCGCAGATCGGTGTTGGCGTCTTCATCGACCACGGCAGCGGCGTCGTCATCGGCGAGACCGCAGTCGTCGGCGACAACGTCACCCTCTATCAGGGCGTGACGCTGGGTGGCGTCAGCCTCGATCCGGGCAAGCGTCATCCCACTGTTGAGGATGACGTCGTCATCGGTGCTGGCGCCGCCGTGCTTGGGCCGTTTGCCATCGGCCGCGGCGCCCGTGTCGGCTCCAATGCCGTCGTTCTGGAAGCGGTTGCCGCCGGCGACACGGTCGTGGGGATACCGGCGCGGTCGATCCGGACCAAGCGCCGACGCCCAGAGCAGTGCTGCTTCAGCGCTTATGCCTGCGAGCCCGGTGAAACCGAGGATCCGCAGGCCCGCGCGGTCGAACGTCTGTGCGAGCATGTCGACATGCTAGAGGGCCGTCTTGAGGCGCTTGAGGCCGAGCGCGAGCAGGCCCGCGCGCGTGCCCGTCTCGCGTCCTGAGGCGGATGATCGACCTCGATCACAATGCCGGCTCGCCGCTCCGGCCGAACGCTCGATCGGCCCTCGACCGGGCGTTGGCGGCGGGCGGCAACGCGTCATCCATCCACGGCCGTGGTCGGGCCGCGCGCCGCATCCTGGAGGACGCACGCGAACGGATCGCCGCGCTCTGCGGAACCCGTTCGGAGCGCGTCGTCTTCACCAGCGGCGGGACTGAGGCGAACGCCCTGGCGCTGCACGGTCGGCGAACACTCGCCTCGGCCGTCGAGCATCCGGCGATTCTGGCCCAGCCAGGCGTCGTCGCCGCGCGGCTGCCGGTCGACGCAGCGGGCCGCGTCATCATCGAGGGCATTGCCGAGAAGGTGCGGGCGACCGACGTCGACACCGTGGCCGTCATGGCCGCGAACAACGAGACCGGGGTGATCCAGCCGCTCGCCGCGGTGCGCGCCGCCCTGCCGGCGGAAACCCTTCTGCACGTCGATGCGGTCCAGGCACCGGGACGCCTCGATCTCGCTCGGCTGACCGCGCTCGCCGACAGCGTCGCCCTCTCGGCGCACAAGTCAGGCGGCCCGCCCGGCGCCGGCGCGCTCGTCCTCGGTGACGGCTGCGAGCTGCTGCCGCTCATCGCCGGCGGCGGGCAGGAGCGCGGTCGCCGGGGCGGCACCGAGAACACGCCGGCGCTGAGCGGCTTCGCCGTCGCCCTCGACGAAGCGTGCTCGGGCGACGAAGCTTCCCGGCTGGCGAGACTGCGCGACGGGCTCGAAGCGGCGCTGCTAGCGGCGGTACCGGACCTGGTGGTCGTCGGCGCCGCCGCACCACGCCTCGCTAACACGATGACCCTGACGGCGAGGCATTGGGATGCCGAGCGACTGATCATCGCCCTCGACCTTGCCGGTATCGCCGCAAGTAGCGGTGCCGCCTGCTCTTCTGGTAAGGTATCTGCAAGTCATGTGCTTGCGGCGATGGGCCTCGACCACGACATGCAGCGTGGCGCGCTGCGTTTTTCACTCGGCTGGTCGACGACGGCCGCCGACATCGAAGCAGCGGTTGCGCGGATACTGCCGGTGCTGACAGCACGCCGGGCCGCTTAGGCGGCGACGGCCCCTTTGGCAGCCGGTTAGAAAGGAGAGACGATGGGCGACAGGGTGAGGACGCGTCCAGCGCCGATCGCGGTGACGGCGGCAGCGCGCGAGCGGCTGTTAGAGCTCGCTGCCTCCCGCGCGGACGCCATCGGCATCCGGCTTGCCGTCAAGACGGCCGGCTGCTCGGGCCTGACCTACAAGCTCGATTTCGCCCGCGAGGTCGGCGATCGCGACGAAGTGGTTGACCTCGGCGACGCCAAGCTGGTGGTCGATCCCGATGCCATCATGTTCCTGCTTGGGACCGAGATGGACTTCGTCCGCGACAAGCTCGGCGCCGCCTTCAAGTTCCGCAATCCGAACGAGAAGGCGCGGTGCGGCTGCGGCGAGAGCTTCACCGTCTGATATGCCTCGCATTGTCGTCGTCGACTGCGACGGCACCGCGCGCGAGATCGAGGCGAGCGACGGTGCGACGATTCTCGACCTCGCGCGCACGCACGACCTGCCGCTGGAGGGCACCTGCGGTGGGCAGATGGCGTGTGCCACCTGTCACGTCGTGGTCGACGCGGCGTGGTATCGGCGCCTACCGCGGCCGTCGCCGGAAGAGGCCGAGATGCTGAGCCTGGCGGTGCGCCCGCGACCGACTTCGCGCCTCGGCTGCCAGCTGCGGGTCACGGCCGATCTCGACGGTCTACACCTCGAAGCGATCGGCGAATGAGCGATCCCCTCGCCGTCGGCGATGCCGACGCACGCGTCGTCGTCGCTATGTCCGGGGGCGTCGACAGCTCCGTCGCCGCGGCGCTCGTCAAGGGCTGGGGCTACGAGGCCGTCGGCGTGACCCTGCAGCTCTACGATCACGGCGCCGCCACAGGCAAACCGGGCGCCTGCTGCGCCGGGCAGGACATTCACGACGCGCGGCGCGTCGCCGACCGGCTCGGCATGCCGCACTACGTGCTCGACTTCGAGGAGCGCTTCAGACGCGCGGTGATCGACGACTTCGCCGACGGCTACGCCCGGGGCCGGACACCGGTGCCCTGCGTGCGCTGCAACCAGCGGATCAAGTTCGACGAGCTGTTGACCATCGCACGCGATCTGGGCGCCCGTGCTCTGGTGACCGGACACTACGCGCGCCGCGCGGCCGGCCCCGAGCTGCGTCGCGCGGCCGATGCGAGCCGCGACCAGACCTACTTCCTGTTCGCGACGACCCGGGAGCAGCTGGCGTTCGTGCGCTTTCCCTTGGGCGACATGCTCAAGGAACGGGTCCGCGAACACGCTCGCGCGTTCGGCCTTGGGACAGCCGCCAAGGCAGAGAGCAGGGACATTTGCTTCGTCCCACAGGGCCACTACAGCGACGTCGTCAAGCGGCTGCGCCCGGACGCCGCCGAGCCGGGTCCCGTCGTCGACCTCGAAGGCCGCGAGCTGGCCACACACCAAGGCCTGGCGCACTTCACGGTCGGCCAACGACGCGGGCTCGGCGTGGCGACCGGAGCGCCGGTCTACGTGCTCGCCCTCGATCCGAAGCGGCGCGCCGTGGTCGTCGGGCCCGAGCGCTCGCTGGTGGTGACCAGCCTCTGGCTGGATGAGGTCAACTGGCTCGGCGAGGGCGGGCTGCCGCGCCGACTGGACGGCTTGATGGTCAAGCACCGCGCGCACGAGCCGGCGATCGGGGGCCGGCTGGAGGCGTCCGCGCGCGGGATCCGCGTCATCTTCGACGCACCCGGGTTCGGCATCGCGCCGGGCCAGGCTTGCGTCCTCTACGAGGGCGACCGCGTCCTCGGCGGCGGCTGGATCGGCCGGGTCGAGACCGCGGTGCCAACGGCCGCCGGCTCGGCTTGACAGCCTGCGGCACGCCTTCTACACCCCCGCGACCGTGCCGTGGCGGAGTAGCTCAGCGGTAGAGCAGAGGAATCATAATCCTTTGGTCGGGGGT
>CAYUKE010000246.1:0-5122 GCA_964445185.1 uncultured Geminicoccaceae bacterium | reverse complement strand
CCGCGGCCCGAACGCCGTGTCGGCGAGGAACCGCCAGGCCTCGTCGAGCAGGATCAGGGTCGGCCGCCCGTCCAGCCGCCGTTCGATCAGCCGCAGCAAATGGCTCAGGGCGGGCGCCAGCGCCGGGCGCATGTCGGCATCCATCAGCGGCTGCATCTCCAGGCAGAGCCACCGGGCGCGGAGGTCGGGAGACGCGTCGCCGTCGAAGACGTGCGCGAAGTCGCCGCCGGCACAGAACGGGCGGAGCGCGTCCTTGGCGGCCCCGGGCGGCAGGTAGGAGCGGAACACCGTCATCGTCCGCTCGCCCCGGGGCGTCGAGGCGATCAGCCCGAGGGCCTGATCAAGCTGCTCCTCGACCGCCGGCGTCACCGTCACCGCCCGGTCGGCGATGAACTCCCGAAGCCACGTAAACGCCCCTGCCCGCTCCGCCGGATCGTCCACGTCGGCGAGCGGTTGGAAGCACATGGCGCGGCTGCCCAGATCGCGGACGTCGCCGCCGGCGGCGAGCGAGGTGATCCGCGCCGAGCGACCCACGTCGCAGATGATCACCTGGCCGTCAGCGCCGTAGCGCGCGCCCCAGGCCAGCCCGAGGGCGGCCAGCAGCACGCTCTTGCCGGTGCCGCTCGGGCCGGCGACCAGGGTGTGGCCGACGTCGTCGATGTGCAGCCGCAGCCGGAACGGCGCACCGCCCGGCGTGGCGCCGAGCAGCAACGGCGGGCCGTCGGACGGTCCTGTCCACGTCGCGGCCTGGGGCGCGGCGTGGGCCAGGTTACGCGACTTGACCAGGTAGCGGGCAACGTTGGCATAGGCGTGCCCCGGCAGGCTGCCGAGCCAGGCCTCCTGCGCGCCCCACTGCTCCTCCGCCGCCGTGAAGTCCCGTTGGCGTAACGCCGCCTCCACGGTCTCGGCCTTCTCATCGGCCGCCTTGGCGTCCTCGTCCCAGACGGTGACGGTCAGGGTGGCGTAGCCGAAGGCGACGTCGCCGGCGGCGCGGTCGCCCATGGCGTCCTGCGCATCGTCGGACCGGGCGACCCCCTCGGGGTCGAGGGTGGCGGTCTCCTCCCGGGTGAGGATCTCCAGGAGGTACGACCCGAGGCTCTTGCGGTGAACGGCGTGCCGCCGCCAGATGGCGCTGAGCCGGCTCCGGGCATCCTGGTCGGAGAGCGCGATCCACCGCGCCACGGCGCGGAACTCGATCCCCAGCGCCGTGAGGTCCGCCAGCATGCCGGCGCCGGTCGCCTCGGGCCAGCCGTAGACGTTGATCGTCCGCACCGCGTGGCGCCCGAGCCGCGGCCTGAAGCCGCCGCTCCACGCCGCGATGCCCAGCTGCTCGGACACATGGATGGGCAGGCCGAGCCGCACCGGACGCGGATCCAAAGTGGCGGTAAGAGACAGCCAGCTGTCCCCTGCCCGCTCGTCCAGAGGCGCGATCGCCGCCACGCCGGGGCGAAGGACGGCAACGAGCGCGTCCGTCTCGCGGACGAAGGCCGCCACGTGCTCCCGGTAGCCGTCCAGCTCGCCGCCCTCGATCAAGCCGCGGTCGAGCTTGCCGCGTGCATCGGCCGGCGGCAGCCATTGCAGCGCCAGGAACTGCCGCAGCGCGCGACGGTGGCCGGCGAGGAACGGCGCGCGCTGGTCCTGGGCCAGCAACCACGAGGCGCTATCGGGGCAGGCCTCCGGAGCGACCGCCGTAGGCGCGGCGCATCGCAGGTTGGCCGACTCGATCCGGGCCGCCCACCCCGCGCCCATGCGCCGGATCGCCTCGTTGAGGCGCTCGGCGGCGCGCCAGGCCGCCGCCTCGGTCATGTCGGCGGGATCGAGGCCCTGGAACCCGTACAGGCGCAGCAGCGAGCCGTCTTTCAGCGCGTACACCCCGGGTCCGAGCCGCGCCAGCCAGGGCATCCGGTCGCCCGGGCGCCGCATCCGCCGCCGCTCCCGGTACTCGCTGAGGTTCCAGATCATGGGGGCGTCACGGGATCAGCCGGTCATCGCCGGCGGCGACCCGGCGGACGAGGATCGGGAAGGCCAAAGGGTGCTTGGCCTGGATCCACACCAGCGCGCCGTGGACGACCAGACCGATGGCAATGGCGACGAACGCCGCCGTCCAACCCGTCCGCCCGATCAGAAAGACCATGGCCCATAGCAGGATCGCCGGCTCCCGCGGCGCGCCCAGGATCGTCTTCGGTTTGAGCAGGCTTTGCCGGACCGGCTCGATGAGCCCGGTCACGGCAGCAGAGCTCCTTCCGCCAGGCCCAGGCCGGCCACCACCCAGGTGATCGCGCCCGCGGCAATGGCGACGCCGCCCAGGGCACTCACCATCCGGGTGCCGCCGTGGGCCAGGCCGCCGAAGGCAAGCATCAGGGCGCCGATGACGATCGCAATGGTGCCGCCCCACCACGGCAGCGTGCTCGTGGCGAACGTCCACCAGGGGTTCAGGCTGGCTTCGATCTGCAGGCCGGACCCGCCGGCATCGGCGACTCGGGGAAGACAGGCCACCGCTCCCAAAGCGGCGGCGAGGGGACCGGTTCTCATGGCGTCAGCATCCCTTTGGGGTAGAGTGGTACAATGATGTCTATGCACCATTGCACCACAGGATGCAACAGCTATGGAAACGACGCCGGTTCGGGTGCTAAATGCCGTGATCCATCAACGAAATGGGAGGCTCGGGATCACGATGAACGCAGGCGAAAACCCGCCATACGAACGAAAAATGGTCTCGATTCCCGATCACCTGGCCCGTCTCATCGACGACTACCGGTTCGGCAACCGCATCCCGACGGAAGCCGAGGCGATCCGGCAGGTGCTGGAGCTCGGCATCGAAAAAGCGCGCCAGGTGGGAAAGCTGCCCACGAAAAGCGGCGATTGAAGGGCGTTCCTGTTCGCGTCTTTAGCAAAGCACGACGCGGGAAGCGGTCAACGGCTGTGCCGTCCTCCTGTCGCTCCGCTCCTTCCGGCCCTGCGGGTGACAGCGTCCGGCTTACGTGCTGGCAGGGACCTCGATCGGCTCCGAGGGATGATCCCGGCGTTCCGATCTCTCCAAGGGATGGATAAGGAAAGGCCCATGAACGTCGGCCGATTCGGTCTTGCTCTTGGCATCGTCTTGTTCTTGATGCCGGCGTTTGCCGCGGATGTCGTCGTCTCCGACGGAGATTCGCTGAGGATCGGTGACGAGCGGGTTCGGTTGTGGGGGATCGATGCGCCGGAGCTGGATCAGCGGTGCGAGCACGGCGGGAAAGTCTACGACTGCGGCAAGGCGGCGCAAGCGGCGCTGTCCAGCCTGATCGGCAGTCGCCAGGTCGAATGCGAGGCCGTCGACCGGGACCGCTCGAAGCCGACTCACAGTCAAGGCAATCTTAAGCGCCGGCCGAGGGCTTCGGCCTCCGCCGGGGCCAGAAAGGCGTTCGTCGCATCGAGCGCGCGCCGCGCCTCGTCGAAGGAACTGTAATCGATCGCGGCGGTGTAGCGTTGCGCAAAATCCAGCACGACCGGCAAGGGCGCCGCGGTGCCGGTCTGGCTGAGCGCTTTCAGAGCCGAAAGGTAGTTGTTGCGGTAGACTGTCGGCACGATGATCCGCTGCTCGCCGGCAGCGACGAGCTCGGCATTCATCATGATCCGCGCGGTGCGGCCATTGCCGTCGGCGAAAGGATGGACTTCGGCGACCACAAACATCACGAACACCGCCCGCGCGAAGGGAGAAGCAAGGCCACGAACCATCTCGAACCCCCTGGCCAGCGTCCCGCGCACCAGCTCCGGGGCGACGAACACCGTCCCCCCTGCCCTATTGCTCGCCGTCTTGAATTCCCCTGGCCCCATCTCCGGGCGGCCTTCCATGAGCACGGCGTGACGCCGCTTTAAGAGCGCCTCGAACTCCTCGGCGCTTTTTGGTGTCCTTGCCATCTCGTCGGCATCGGCAACCAGCCGGAACGTGCCGAGGATGTCATGGGCATCCTCGGGGCGCGCCTTCGGAATCCGGTTCTCGAAGATGATCTCGGCCGCTTCCTCGACGGCGAACTCTGTGCCTTCGATGAAGTTCGAGAAGTAGGCCTCGAAGAAAGCGAGATTGGCGAGCGCCTCCGGCGTCATGGGCGGAGTGAGCCGCATCGTTGGCGGCGTCGCCCGAAACTCGGCGAACAGCGCATCGAAGAGCGCGAGCCGATTGGGATCATAGGGCTGCCCCGCCTGGCGGGCGATGGCCGCCGGCGCGGCCAGCCGTTCCTGGCGAGTGCCGAGCAGCGTACCAATCAGCCTCGAGAGCGTCTCGACCTCATTGCGGAGATCGAGACTCGGCGCGATGGTCATTGCCTCGTCGCGCAGCCGGTTGAGCGCCTCCTCGCCGTTTCGCCGCAGCAGCGCTTCGAGCCGGTCTTCGAGTTCGGCGCGGGTCAGGGTGCGCGGCACCGCCGTCCCACGTGCCCTCGAGGGACGAAGGTTATCGAGATAGGCTCTCGCCGGCGAGGACAGAAAGAGCCCTTCCATGAAGGGCCGATCGCCGGCGAGCGGGCCGGGGCCTTTGCGCGGGCGGAGCGTGATGCCCGGAAGCTCCACGCCTCGGGTCTTGTTGGTGACGAGATAGACCGATCCGTCCTTCGCCGGCTTTCCCTCGATCGCCGTGCGGTCGGCGACGAGCGCCCTCGGGAAATAGGTCGCGACGAGCGGCCAAAGATTGCGCCGGACGATCTGCTCGGGCGTATCCTGCAAGTTTCTCGTATAGCAACGCGAGGCGAGCTTCCTGAGCCGGCCAGCCTTCACCTCGCGATAGACGCGGTCGCTGATCTCGGCGGTCGAGACGAAGGCCTCGGGCAGACTCTCGAGCGAGAATTCGGACATTCACAGCGTCCTTTCCCGTCCGATATACGAGTTTTTGCGGGATAAGAAAGCGAGAATCCGAGTTTTCGCGGGTTAAGTGCTAGAGTGGATTGTTTGCTGCATAAGTCCGAAAGAAGGCCAGAAACGCCCGGTCGGGATCGCGCGGCGACTCCTTGTCGCTCGCCCAGTCGCGCCAGGCCCGCTCGACATAGTAGATATCATAGCCGCGATGGCGCATCCGCGCCGTCTCATAGGTCCCCGACCTGAGCGCGAAGGGATCGCCGGCGCGGCTTTGCGGCGGGGCCGAGAGCGGCGC
>CAYUKE010000245.1:0-5134 GCA_964445185.1 uncultured Geminicoccaceae bacterium | reverse complement strand
TGACCTCGGAGCAGATGCCGAAGTTCAACTCGATCAGCATTTCCGGCTACCACATGCAGGAGGCCGGTGCGACGGCCGACCTCGAACTCGCCTACACGCTCGCGGACGGCGTCGAGTACATCCGCGCCGGCCGGGCCGCCGGTCTCGGCGTCGACGCCTTTGCGCCCCGACTGTCCTTCTTCTGGGCGATCGGGATGAACTTCTTCATGGAGGTGGCGAAGCTGCGGGCAGCGCGCCTCCTCTGGTCGAAGCTCGTCAACCAGTTCGAGCCGCAGAGCCCCAAGTCGCTGAGCTTGCGGACGCATTCGCAGACATCCGGCTGGTCTTTGACGGCCCAGGACGTCTTCAACAACGTCACTCGGACCTGCGTCGAGGCGATGGCGGCGACGCTCGGCCACACGCAGTCGCTGCACACCAACGCGTTCGACGAGGCGCTCGCCCTGCCGACCGACTTCTCGGCACGCATCGCCCGCAACACCCAGCTCATGCTGCAGCAGGAGACCGGGATCACCCGATCCATCGATCCCTGGGGCGGCAGCTACTACGTCGAGCGGCTGACCTACGAGCTCGCCAAGAAGGCCTGGGCGCATATCCAGGAGGTCGAGGAGCAGGGCGGGATGGCGAAGGCCATCGAGGCTGGCATTCCGAAGCTGCGCATCGAGGAGGCGGCGGCCCGCACCCAGGCGCGGATCGATGCCGGCAAGCAGACTGTCGTCGGCGTCAACCGGTTCCGGCTCGACGAGCCCGAGCATGTCGATGTGCTGAAGGTCGACAACACGCTCGTCCGGCGCGCCCAGATCGGCAAGCTGGAGCGACTGCGTGGCGAACGCGACGCGAGCGCGGTCGAGGCCGCACTGCAAGCGCTAACGACGGCGGCGGAGACGGACTCGGGCAATCTGCTCGCCCTCAGCGTCGATGCGGCGCGCGCCAAGGCCTCCGTGGGTGAGATGACGCTGGCGCTGGAGAAGGTCTTCGGTCGGCATGTGGCTGAAATCCGAGCGATCTCGGGTGTGTATGCGCGGGAGGCCCAGAGCTTGCGTAGCGTCGAGACGGTCCGACAGATGGTCGAGCGGTTTGAGCATCAGGATGGCCGCCGGCCCCGCATCCTTATCGCCAAGATGGGCCAGGATGGTCACGATCGTGGTCAGAAAGTGATCGCCACGGGCTTCGCCGACCTCGGCTTCGACGTCGATATCGGTCCGCTGTTCCAGACCCCCACCGAGGCCGCACAGCAGGCGGTGGACAACGACGTCCATATTCTCGGCGTCAGCTCGCTCGCGGCCGGCCATCTGACGCTGGTGCCGGAGCTGAAAGCCGAACTGGCGCAGCTTGGGCGGCCGGATATCATGGTTGTGGCCGGTGGCGTCATCCCGCCGCAGGATTACGAGGCCCTGCTGCAGGCGGGCGCAGAGGCGATCTTCCCGCCGGGGACGGTCATCGCTGATGCCGCCGTGGACCTCATGGGCAAGCTTAACTCGCGCCTCGGCTACACCTCTGAGGCGGCGTGAG
Organism: uncultured Geminicoccaceae bacterium; assembly: GCA_964445185.1. Lineage (GTDB taxonomy): Bacteria > Pseudomonadota > Alphaproteobacteria > Geminicoccales > Geminicoccaceae > JAAAPF01. Next base: position 3,625 of record CAYUKE010000245.1, on the reverse strand, counting down.
CGAGCCGGCTCGCGCCAGGCCGCCGGTCCGCCCGTCCATCGACGTCGAGACTTTCGCCCGGGGCATCCGCGGCGGCGATCGGGCGCTGCTGGCGCGCGCCATCACACTGGTCGAGAGCCGTCGCGAGGACCATAGGGCCGCGGCGCGGGCGTTGCTGGAAGAGTTGCTGCCCGATACCGGGCAGGCGCACCGCATTGGCATCACCGGCGTGCCGGGCGTCGGCAAGAGCACGTTTCTCGAGTCCCTCGGCACGATGTTGACGGGCCAGGGTCACCGCGTCGCCGTGCTGGCCGTGGATCCCTCAAGCCGGCGCACCGGCGGCTCGATTCTGGGTGACAAGACGCGCATGCCGGACCTCGCTTCGGATCCGAAGGCGTTCGTGCGTCCCTCCCCCTCCGCCGGCACCCTAGGTGGCGTCGCACGCGCCTCGCGGGAGACGATCCTCCTCTGCGAGGCAGCGGGCTACGACGTGGTCTTCGTCGAGACCGTCGGCGTCGGCCAATCCGAGACCGTCGTCGCCGAGATGGTCGACCTGTTTCTCGTGCTCATGCTGCCGGGCGCCGGTGACGAACTGCAAGGCATCAAGAAGGGCATTCTGGAGATCGCCGACCTCCTCGTCGTCAACAAGGCCGACGGCGACGCGTTGAACCTCGCCCGGCAAGCGGCGCGCGACCTGTCCGCGGCGCTCAGGATCCTGCAGCCTGACGAGGGCCCGTGGCAGCCGCGCGTCATGACGGTCTCCGCCGTCAAGCGCACCGGGCTCGAGGAGGTCTGGCGCATGGTCGGCGAGCACCGCGAGGCGCTGACAGCCGACGGCAGCTTCGAGCGCCGCCGCGCGCGCCAGCACGTGCGCTGGATGTGGGCGCAGCTCGAGGATCGGCTGCTGCAGCTCCTGCGGGAGGCGCCGGCCGTCGCGGCCGCGTTGCCGGCAATGGAGGAGGCCGTCGAGGTCGGCCGGCGGCCGCCTACCGTCGCCGCGGAAGAGATCATCGAGCTGTTTCTGCGGCGCGGCTGATCCAGCCTCAGGCCGACTGAACCAGGCGATCCCCAGAAAAATGATGCGCCCAGCACCGCAGAGCCAGCACGCCAGACCTAGCGCAATAGCGTACTAGCAGCCGAGAGGCGTTCGATAAGGGGCGCCGTCGTCGACAAGTAAACGCCGTAAGGCGCCAGCGCGAACAGCCCAACACGGTGGCGGCCTTCACTGATGCTGCACCACCGACTGCGAACGACTGGAGGTGCGCATAGACGGCGAAGGCCGGAAAACGCGCAACGAGGCCGAGCGGGAAGGCGGCGGCTATTCGACTTATGACGGCGATCGTCACTGCGAGCGACGCACCGACACACGCGTGAACAACCAAGCCCACCATGACTCTCATCCCAACCCCGCATTCGACGAAGCGAACGCGCAATACCTGAGGCTCCTAGGAAGGCGTGGAGGACGCTGGGGTTGTAAGAACTCCTCAGACAAGACTCAGAAAAAGAGCTATTTACGCGCAACAGTTTAATTTCACTCGCGAATGCTACTTTAAGGCGCCGACAAATCCTGATCACTCGACTTGAGTGCGAAGAACGGACGCGCACGGTGCCAGCGTTGACAGCGCAGTGCGACGATGTAACTCAGCTAACGCGTCGATGGCGGCTCGAACCGCCGTGGTGTGATCAGGGAGCTAAGAACATGCGCAAGATGACGATGTTGACGGGCGCGCTCTGCGTCCTCGCGACGGCCGCCTCGGCCGAAACACTTCGCCTAAGCCATCAGTGGTCGACGAGCGACGTGCGCCATCAGGTGGCACAGATCGTGGCCGACGAGGTCGCGGCAGCCGACGTCGGCCTCGAGATCCAGATCTTTCCGTCACAGTCGCTGTTCAAGGCGCGCGAGCAGTACAACCCGCTCTCCCGCGGCCAGCTCGAGATGACGGTCTTTCCGCTGTCTTACGCCGGGGGGCAACGACCGCAGTACAATCTGACGTTGATGCCAGGCATGGTGAAGAACCACGACCACGGCGCGCGGCTCTCGAACTCGCCGTTCATGGAGCGGATCGAGGCGATCATGGCCGAGGACGACGTCATGGTCCTCGTCCACGGCTATCTCGCCGGCGCGTTTGCCAGCAAGGAAGGCTGCATTCGCGCACCTGAGGACGTCGAAGGCCTGCAGATGCGCGCCGCCGGCAAGGCCTTTGAGCAGATGCTGGCAGCCGCCGGCGCATCGATCACTTCGATGGCGTCGTCCGAGCTCTACTCGGCGCTCCAGACCGGCGTTCTCGACGGTGCCAACACGTCGTCGTCGTCGTTCGTCTCCTACCGCATCTACGAGCAGGTGCGTTGCTTCACGCCGGCCGGCGACTACGCGCTCTGGTTCATGTATCAGCAGCTTCTGATGAACAAGACGGCGTTCGACGCGCTCAGCACCGAGCAACAGGCAACCTTGTTGGAAGCCGCCGCGAAGGCGGAGGCCTTCTATATCGCGGAAGCGAAGCAGGCCGATGCCGAGGCGACGCGCGTCTTTCGCGGCAACGGCATCGAGATCGCCGAGATGACCGATGCCGATTTCGAGGCGTGGCGTGAGATCGCGACCAAGTCGTCCTATGCGAGCTTCGTCAGCGAAACGCCCGATGGCCAAGAGCTTCTCGACCTGGCGCTCGCCGTCGAGTGATCGCACCGTCGTCCGCCCGGGCCGGTTCCAGCCCGGGCGGCGCGACTGCCCCTTCGCTTGCAGGTGATCGATGCCCGCATCGCAGCCGCGCGCACCCCTTGTCGTGCGCCTCATCGACACGCTGTCGCTTTGGACCGGGATCTTGGCGGCGCTCTTGATCGTCGCGTCGGTGCTGATCACCTGCCAGATGATCTTCGTTCGGTTCGTGCTCAACGCGTCGACGATCTGGCAGACCGAGGCGGTCGTCTACATGATGATCGGCGCGACGGTGATTGGCCTGCCCTACGTGCAGCGATTGAAAGGCCACGTGAACGTCGATCTGCTGCCCCTGCTGCTGCCGTCGCGCTTGCGCCGCTTGCTTGCTACCGTCGTGCTCATGCTGAGCATCGCGGTCGGGGGCCTGATGGCCTGGCACGGCTGGGAGCTCTTCCACGTCGCCTATGAGCGCAACTGGAAATCCGACACGGTCTGGGGCGTGCCGCTCTGGATCCCCTACGCGGTGATCCCAGGGGGCTTCGGCCTCTATATCGCGCAACTTGCCGTCGACCTTTTTCAACTGCGCACCGCTGCCGAGCCGCTAACGGAAGCTGCGCCCGAGCTGGACCGCTGAGCCATGGATCCGTTGACGCTCGGCGCGCTCGTCGGCGTGGTGACCATCCTCGTCCTCTTCTCGGGCATCTCGGTGGCGATGGGGCTGCTTCTCGTGGCCACCGGCTTCCTGCTGGTCTTCGACGGCTTGCGCGCGCTCGAGCTTCTGCCGGAGATCTTCTTCGGCAAGCTCAACAACTTCGCGCTGCTCTCGATCCCCATGTTCATCATCATGGGCGCGGCGATCGCCTCAACCCGCGCCGGCGCCGATCTGTACGAAGCGCTCGAACGTTGGCTCACGCGCATTCCCGGCGGCCTGGTCGTCTCCTTCCTCGGCGCTTGCGCCCGCTTCGCCGCGATGTCCGGCTCGTCGCCGGCGAC
>CAYUKE010000244.1:0-5141 GCA_964445185.1 uncultured Geminicoccaceae bacterium | reverse complement strand
GGCCGCCTGTCCGGCATGGTCGAGCCGGCGAAGATCGACACCTGCACGCCCGATCTACTGCGCGATAGCCTGGCCGCGGCGCGCGAGCGCGGGCTGCCCTTGCAGGTGCACGCGGCGCAGAGCGTCGTCGAGTTTCAGGAGATCACGCGACGGCACGGGCGCACGCCCGTTCAGTGGCTTGACGACCTTGGGCTGCTCGGTCCGGCGACGCTGGTCGGCCATGGCATCTTCCTTGATCATCACGACCGGACCTTCTGGGTGCGGACCGACGACCTCGGCCGCCTGCGCGACACCGGCACGGCCGTCGCCCACTGCCCGAACGTGTTCCAGCGCCGCGGGGTGACGTTGCAGACGCTCGGCCGCTATCTGCGCGAGGGTATCCGCGTCGGTATCGGCACCGACACCTATCCACACAACATGCTCGAGGAGATTCGCACCGCCCTCTACCTGTCGCGGGTGACGAGCCGCGACGTCTTCGATCTGACGACCGGCGACGTCTTCACCGCGGCGACCCTCGGTGGGGCCGCCATGCTCGGGCGCGACGACATCGGCCGGCTGGCGCCAGGAGCCAGGGCAGACCTCGTCGTGGTCGACCTCGATGCGCCGTCGATGCAGCCGGTGCGCGACCCGCTGAAGTCGCTCATCTATGCGGCCGCCGAACGGGCCGTGAAGGACGTGTGGGTTGACGGCAGACAGGTCGTCAAGGACGGCGTCTGCCAGACCGTCGACTACGTCGAGGCCGCGCATGCGGTGACGAGCGCCCAGCGGCGGGCCGAGGCCCAGGTGCCCGACCTCGATTGGGCTGGCCGCGATCCCTGGCGCATTGCGCCGCCCGTACTCCCCTTCGCCGACGGCTAGGCGCTGGCCTTGAGGCGGCGCACGCCGAGGCGACGGAGCACGGGCTTCCAAAGCTCCCAAAGGGCGACGCTGAGCGTGACGGTTGCGACGGCGTAAAGCAGCGGGTTGGGCGGCAGGTCGAGGACGAAGAGCCCGATCCATTCCATCGGCTGGTGCAGCAAGTAGATGTAGAGCGACGCGGCCGCGACCGTCAGGATAGGTCGCGTTAGGACGCCCGGCAGCTTCACGCTCGGAACGAAGGCGAGCAGCGCGGCCGCTCCAAGCAGCGGCCATGGCTCGACATCGTTGAACGCGATGCTCTGCACACACCCGTGCAGCGCCGCCGCAGCCAGGACGAGCAGCCTCGTGCGGGCGTCCGGAGCGAAGGCGACGGCGACGCCGATGAGCAGGTGCGGCAGATGGCCGAGCGGCGATTTCGCCAGCGGTCCCTCGGGATCGACGACGATGCCGGCGGCGTTCGCGGTCGCAGCGCCGGCCAGCAGCAGCACGTCCAGCACGAGCAGCGCGGTGAGCACCGCGCCTAGGGGATGCGTGGCGATCGCCGCCCGCAGCGGCCGAATGGAGAGCAACACGCCCAGCAGGAGGAAGATCTGGGCGTAGCAGTGGACGAACCAGAGATAGGTGAAGCGGCCGTTCTCGCCGACATGGCCTTGGGCGAGGTTGGCATAGAAGAGGATGGTCGAGGGATGGCTCGGCCGGTCCAGCAGGTGCAGGCCGGCCCAGAGCGCGAAGGTCACCGGCAAGGTGGTGACCACGATGGCCGCCAGCAGCGACCAGATGCGGTCGACGCGCTCGACCGCGAGCCTGGGTGTCGGCTGCTTCGCGCCGAGTGCGTAGCCGGCGAGGACGAAGAGCGCCGAGGTCATGCCGCCGAGTAGTGTGAACCATTCCAGGTGGCCGGCGACGACGAACAGGATCGCCGCGGCACGTAACGGGATGAACGTCTCCACCGTGACAGCGCGGCGCCAGCGTGGCGCTTCGCCGGTCGTCGCGGCGCGGCTGGAATCGAGGTGGGCGGCGAGCTCGGTGATGGGTAGCGTTGCCCAATCCTCGGGCGGGTCGAACGCCAGCCCCTCGAGCTGCAACCGGGCCTCGACCATGGACAGACTGTCCGCGCCGAGGTCCGTCAGGCTGTTCTGGACGTCGTCCACGGGAAGGCCGGACACGGCGGCGTAGACAGCGGCGATGTCGCGCTCGGCCGGCGTCTCCGCCGCTCGGGCTGGGGGCTTCCGGCGGCGGTCGGCGTCGTCCCGCGGCGCGCGCTTCAGCGCCGCGCGGTCGATCTTGCCGTTTGCGAGCAGCGGCATCGCGCGCAACGTGACGACCCGATCCGGCACCATGTACGCGGGCAGCATGCGTCCCAGCCGGTCGCGCAACGCCGCGGCACTGCCCGTTCGCTCGAACTCGACGTAGCCGAGGAGGCGACGGTCGCCGTCGGGGGTCAGCTCGGTGGCGGCGATGGCGTGGCGAACGCCCGTCACCTCGGCCATCGCCGCGGTTACCTCGTCGAGCGCGACCCGAAAGCCCCGGACCTTGACCTGATCGTCGACGCGGCCGGCGAACATGATGCTGCCATCCGCGTTGAAGAAGCCGCGGTCACCGGTGGCACAGTGGGTCTGCGTCTGCGGACCGGGGCCGTTCTCGGTGAGGATGCGGATCGGCGCTGCGGTGCGGACACGGATCTCGCCAAGCTCGCCGATGCCACAGCGAGCACCATCGTTGTCGACGACGTCGACCGCGACACCCGGCACGGGTCGGCCAAGCGGCACCCGGGCCCAAGGATCGCCGCCCTTGTTCGTCTCGGGCGCGATCACGTGGACGAGCGCCGCCTGCGGGGTCTCGGTCGCGCCGTAGAGGTTCATCTGGGTAGCGGCGGGTGCGAGCGCGTGGAAACGCTCGACCAGCGCCCCGCTGAGCACGTCGCCACCCCAAACCACGAGCCGGAGCCGGTCGAGCGCGTGCGCGTCGGCCTCGATGCTCAACAGACGGCCGAACGGCGGCGTTAGGTGGCTCACCGTGACGCCTGTGTCCGCTAGGAAATGCCGCAGCGCCCTTGGATCCGCCATCTGCGCCGGGTCGGGTACGGCGACGGCGGCGCCGCAGGAAAGCGGCACGAAGATGTCGCGCAGCACCGGGTCGTGGGCGAGGCCTGAGAGGAGGCTCACCGTATCGCCGGAACCAATCGCGAACCGCCGCGTTGCCCACGCGACGTAGCGACGGAGCGGCGCGTGCGGGTGCGCAACCGCCTTGACGCCGCCTGTCGTGCCGGAGGTGAACAGGAGGTAGGCCGGCTCCTCGGGCGCCGGAACGGGCGGCCTCCCGGCGCCGGTGGTCGGGTGGTCGCCCGGCGGCACGGTGGCAGCACCCGCCGCCGCCAGCCAGACCGGCACCGGCGCGCCGGCGGCAAGCGCGAAGCGTGGGCGGACGAGGGCGATCTGGGCGCGCAGCCGCGCCGGTGGATGGCCGCTATCGAGGACGACGAACGGAACGCCCGCGAGCGCGGCGCCGAGCACGGCGGTGACGAAGGCCGGCGCGCGTGCCGCGACCAGGGCGACCGTGTCGTTCGGGCCGGCGCCGGCGTTTCGCAGCGCTGCGGCGATGCGGGCCGCATCGGCACGGAGCCTGCCGTAGTCGCACGTGCCCCCAGGCCAGCGTAGTGCCGGGGCGTGCGGGCTCGCCTCAGCCCGAGCCAGGAAGGCATCGATGATCGTCCCCGGGCCTGGGTCGGCGGTCTGCCGCAGCGGGCGGGGCGTCGGCTTTCGAACGGCGTCGGCGAGCGCCGCGACGGGCTCTTCCGGCGTCTGCCGCGCGCGGTCGATCAGCGCGATCTGGCCGTCGATGAGGCTGGTGATCCGGGCCTCGGTGTAGCGCGAGCCGTCGTAGAAGGCTTGGCCGATGACCGCTTCGTCGCGCGCCGACCAGACCAGGTTGAGATGCTTCTCCGTCCGCCGGTCGAGGAACGTCATCGGGTGGACGACCAGCCCGTCGAAGCGCAACGCTCGATCTCGTGGAAACACGTTCAGCGCGAAGCGCGGGAACTCGCGCCACAGTCGCGCTAGCTCGAGATAGGGCAGGCGCTCGTGGGCGACCGCCTCGTCGGCGAGCGCCTTGGCGCGGCGCGCCAGATCGCCGAAGCTGGCTGCCGGATCGACCTCGAGCGCGATCGGTAGGGTGTTCGAGAACGGCCCGTGAACCTCGACCGACGCGCCCACCGTCGCGCGGCCGGCGCTTTGGAACGAGAGCGGGATCGTCCGCGCACCGGTGGCCCGCGCCAGGCCGATGGCGTAGGCCGCGGCGAGGCAGCCGAAGGTGCTGGTGCCCATGGTGCGGGCCAGCCGCCGAAGCTCGGCCGGCGACTGGCGCAGCGGCGCCTCCACGTAGCGGCCGAGGCCGTCCGTGACGCTGTGTGTCTGATCGGCGGGGAGGTGCACGCCGACGGGCGCTGCCGACCCGCACCGGCGCCAGAAGGCGCGATCCGCTTCCAGTGCAGCAGGCGGTGGCGGTGGCACGTCGTAGTAGGAGCGCACAGGCGCCACCCGGCCACCGCTGTACAACGTGGCGATCTCGCGCACGAGCCGCGTTCCCGAGAGGCCGTCCGAGAGGGAATGGTGCACGGCCACGCACAAGCGCCAGTCCGCGGGCGCGGCGACGGCGACGAGGAGCCGGATGAGGGTCGCCCGATCGCCGAGGTCGACCGGCGCGAAGATGATGGGCAGCGCGGCTTCACGAAAGGCGTCGAGGCTCGGGTCGGTCGGGTGGATCGTCGAGAGCGCGAACCGAGGTGCGCTGTGGACGCGCGCCACGAACTGTCCGTCGACCAGCTCGAAGTCGGTGCGCAACGTCTCGTGCCGGGCGAAGGCGGAGAACACCGCATCGACCAGCCGCAGGCGGTCGTAGACCCCGTCGACCCGGCAGACGCCGGCGACGACGTAGGACGCCGGCCCGAAGCGCTCGCCGACCAAGAAGCGCTGTTGGCCGGGCGTCGCCACGAGGCGGCGCGTGACGTCGACGAGCAGGCTCGGGTCGACGCCATCCAGCTCGATCGGCGGGCGCGCAGGGATGGCCATGGCCTCAGGGCGCTGTGGGATTGCGGGGCATCACCCCGAGGCTAGCCGCCTTTGGTTAACGCTTTCTTGCCGACGCCGCGTCCCACGCCCGACCTCGGCCCGCTGCGCACGTGCCGCGGCGCGCTCGGACGGCAACGACTCCGCACACGCGACGACGCCCTGTGAACCGCACCGGGTTGTCCGGAGGCTCCATGCCTTGAGAGGATGGAGCGATGA
>CAYUKE010000243.1:0-5143 GCA_964445185.1 uncultured Geminicoccaceae bacterium | reverse complement strand
GCCGAACATGGCCGGCAAGAGCACGTTCTTGCGGCAGAACGCGCTGCTCGTGATCCTCGCCCAGGCGGGGGCGTTCGTGCCCGCTACCAGCTTGCGGCTCGGCATCGTCGATCGCTTGTTCTCGCGGGTCGGCGCTGCAGACGACCTTGCCCGCGGCCGCTCCACCTTCATGGTCGAGATGGTCGAGACGGCGGCGATCTTGAACCAGGCGACCGGCCGCTCGCTCGTCATCCTCGACGAGATCGGTCGGGGTACCGCGACCCACGACGGCCTCTCGCTCGCCTGGGCCGTGGTCGAGCACCTGCACGATGTGATCCGCTGCCGCGGCCTGTTCGCCACGCACTTTCACGAGCTGACCGACCTCGAAGATCGGCTGGAGCGCTTGGCTTGCCACACGATGCGTGTGCGTGAGTGGCGCTCGGAGGTCGTCTTCCTGCACGAGGTTGGCGCCGGGCGGGCCGACCGCTCCTACGGGCTCCACGTGGCCCGGCTTGCGGGCGTGCCGCCAGCGGTCGTCGCGCGTGCCCAAGTCCTGCTAGAGCGGCTCGAGCGTCAAGCGCGCGAGGGCCCGGCGCGCCTCGCCCTCGACCTGCCACTGTTTCAGACCCTCGACGAGCCGGCAGCTGCGACGATCGATCCGCTACGGGCCGAACTCGACGCACTCGATCCGGATGCCCTCGCGCCGAAGGAAGCGCTCGACGTGCTCTATCGCTTGAAGGCCTACGTCGGTGAACGTCCGTGAGGACGCTCGCATGGCTCGTGCTCCTGCCCAGCGTCGCGCTGGCCACCGACGATGCCGTCCGTCGCTTCGAAAGCTACGTGCGGGTTGTCGGACCACTCTGCGCCACCGCCCCATCGACCGACTGCTTCGACGTTGCCTTCACCCGCGCCGACCGCGACGACGACGATCATCTGGCGCTCGGCGAGCTGACGGGGCTCAGGGCAGATTTGAGCGCTTGGCTCCAAGTCCGCGGCTCGGATCTGCCGGCGAACGAGCGGACCTATGTTCGGCTCGGCATGTGGATCGTCGACACGGTCGGCCTGGCGCCGCTGTTCACGAGCTTTGATGCGGACGGCGACGACCGGCTCAGCCGCGCGGAGCTGCAGGCCGATATCCGATTGGACGACCGCCGCCTCGCCGAGGTCGCGCTCGATCCCGATGCGGTCGATTGGGCCTCGGTTCGTGGTCGCTTGGGTGTCGTTGCCGGCGCGGCGCTCCCGTTCACGCCGGGCGCTGCGCCGGTCCTGCCGCCGGCAGGCGGAGGAGCAGCAGGGACGCCGCCATGACCAGGCTGCAAATCAGCATCACGGTCAGCATCGGGTAGGGCGTGCCGTTCTGCATGACGCCGACGAGCTGAGCGACAGCCGAGGCGACCGCCATCTGCGTGAATCCGCCCAGCCCGGAGGCGGTGCCGGCGAGGCTCGGATCAACGGAGAGCGCTCCGGCCTGGGCGTTGGGCATGGCGAGGCCCTGGCCGTAGGCGGTGAGCGTCATCGGCAGGAACAGCGCCGCCGGCACCCAGAAGCCGCCGAGCATCAGGAAGAGCGTGGCGGTGACGGCTAGGATGATCGTCGCCGTGCCGACGATGATCATCCGGTCGAGCCCGAACCAGGCCGACAAGCGCGCGCTGGTCAGATTGCCCATCATGAAGCCGAAGGCGTTGGCGATGAACCAGAAGCCATAGGCGGTGGCCGGTTGGTCCATCACGGTCTGCACGACATACGGCGCGCCGGCGAGGAAGCCGAAGAACGCGGCGAATGAGCCCGTGCCATGCAGCGTGTAGCCGATGAAATGCGGGTGGCGAACGAGGCGACCGCTGCCGGCGAGAAAGCCACGGCCGGACTGCGCCTTGGTGCTGTGCGGCCGGGTCTCCGGCAGCGCCCGCCAGGCCGCCACGAACAGCGCCACGCCGACCAGCGCGGGAAAGAGGAAGTTGAGCCGCCACGACGCGACGTCGACGAGGATGCCGCCGATCGCCGGCGACACCATCGGCACCGCGACCATGCCGGTCGTTAGCCAGGCGATCATCTCCGCCGAACGCGAGCGGTCGAACAAGTCGCGGACGATCGTTCGGGTCAGCACGAGGCCGGCGACACCGCCTGCGGCCTGGACGATGCGGCCGACGATCAGGAGCTCGATCGTCGGCGCCGTGGTTGCGATGACGCTGCCGACGACGAACAGAACGATGGCGACGAGCAGCACCGGGCGCCGTCCGTGGGCGTCGGCGAGGGGCCCGTAGGCGAGCGTGCCGAGCGCCATGGCGAAGCCGGATAGGCTGAAGACGAGCTGGGCCGTGCCGACATCGACCGCGAAGGCCCGCTGGATCGCCGGCAGCGACGGCAGGAAGATCTGCATCGCGAACGGCCCCATCGCGGTCAGTGCGACGAGCAGAAGAAGAAACGCCTTCGAGCGGGGCGATTCGGCGGACACGATCCCTCCACGCGTCGGCGCGGTCACGATCCGACGCTGGTAGCTGAGACAGGCCTGAGTTGCACGGCCAGTGATGGCGCACACTGACGTTCAACGGTTATTTGCATATGTTTCACCGCCGCAGTGACCAAGGCGGCCGACGCGGCCGCGTGCAACTGGCAGGTGAGCCATGCGTGCTTCGGACATCATGACCCGTGACGTGATCGCCGTCGTGCCCTCCACGCCGGTGACGGCGCTCGCCCAACTCCTGGTCGAGCGACGGATCAGCGCCGTGCCCGTCGTCGACAACGCGCGCCTCGTTGGCGTGGTCTCTGAGAGCGACCTCCTGCACCGAGACGAGCTCGGGACGGAAGCAACCGAAACCTGGTGGAGCGATCTCTTCCGTTCCAGCGAGCACCGCGCCCGTGCCTACGTCAAGGCACACGGCCGGACGGCTGCCGACGTGATGTCGACCGACGTGAAGACAGTCCCACCGAACGAGCACATTGCGGTCATTGCAAACATCCTCGACCGCTACCGCATTCGCCGTGTTCTGGTGCTGGAGGATGGCCAGCTCGTCGGCATCGTCAGCCGGTCGGATCTGCTGCGGCTGCTGGTGACGGCGCCGCAGCGCGACGGCGCTCCGATCGCCACCACCGACCGAGAGTTGTCGCAAGCCGTGCGAGGTGAGGTGGATCGGGCTGGTTTGGGCGCGACGAGCGCCGTCCACGTCATCGCCAGTGGCGGCCGCGTTGGCCTTTGGGGCTTCGTCGAGAGCGAGACCGAGCGCCACGCCATCGCCTTGGCCGCGGCCGACGTTGCCGGTCCCGGCGCGGTTGAGAACCATTTGTCCCTGAGGGCGCTCCACCGGCAGGGGCCGTTCGCGTCGGACTGAGGAGGCAACTCCGCCATGGCTGTGAGACGGGCGCGGCATTTCAACTCATGGCTGACAACGGCGGCGGCGAATTGATCCAGATCAACGAGCGACGGTCAGGCGCGGTCTAGTCGCTCCTGTTGCGGCGCAGCATTCCGACGCTTGCGCCGTTGCTGCAACGTTGGAGATTGGCATGCGTGCCCGCGACATCATGACGAGCGACCTCGTGACCGTGGCGCCGTCAACGCCTGTGACGGCGATCGCTCAGCTCTTGTTGGAGCAGAAAATCAGCGCCGTTCCGGTCGTCGACGACGGGCGACTCGTTGGTCTCGTCTCCGAGGGAGATCTTCTGCATCGCCAAGAAGCGGGCACCGACACGCGCCCGACTTGGTGGAGCGAGTTGTTCCGCGCCACGGAAGATCGCGCCCGTGCCTACATGAAGGCGCACGGCAAGACTGCGGCCGCGGTGATGACGCGCGAGCTGCGGACGGTCGGCCCCGACGGCGATGTGGCCGCGATCGCTGGCGTCATGGACAAGTACAAGGTCAAGCGCGTTCCCGTTGTCGATCAGGGTCGGCTGATGGGGCTGGTCAGCCGCTCCGACCTCCTTCGTCTGCTGGTCAAGGCTGCGAGCCATCAAGCCGAGCCGATCGCGATCAATGACCAGCAGCTGTCCGAGGCCATCCTGGCGGAGGTGCAACAGGCCGGCCTGGCGACGACGACGACGCTGAACATCATCGCGACCCAAGGCAACGTCGGGCTTTGGGGGTTTGTCGCCAGCGAGACGGAACGGGAGGCCGTCGAGGTCGCCGCGGCTAGCATCGCCGGCGTGCAAGGCGTCGAGAACCACCTCGCCGTCCGTCCGCCCTACCTCACCGGCGCGTATTGAGCCCATGCGCGGTCGCGGTAGCCACGCCTTCCTCGTGGCGGCCGCGGCCGTAGCCCTTGTCGCGTGCGCCCGCAACGCGCCGAGCCCAGCGGACGTTCGCCCCGCCCGGGTCGCGCCTACCGTCTATGCCGATTTCGATTGCGCCCAGCTCGCCGCCGAGCACGCGCGCCTGGCCCCGCGCGAGGAAGACCTGGCCGACGAGCTGCAGCGCCGCGCCGACTGGGACGATGCGGTCGACCGTATCGGTCTCTTCGCGAGGTTCACCGGCCGTAGCCTGCCGACGGGCGATCTGAAGAGCGAGGACAGCCGCGACCTCGCCGCCAACTACGCTCAGGTCCGCGGCTCGTTGGACGTCGTCGAGCGCGAGCAAATCGTCAAGCGCTGCGATCTCGCGGCGGCATCAGTCGACGAGCGCCTCCAGCCCTAGCCAGATCAATCTGACGGCGAGCAGCGTCAGGACCGCGCCCAGCAGGGTGTGAAAACGGTCGTCGCGCATCGCCCGGAGGAGGCGGCTGCCCACCCAGGTGCCGGCGAAGCCGCTGAGAATCATCGCTGCGATCAGAGCGAGGTACGGTCCGAAGGCGAAGCCGAGCGTGCCGAATGCCACCACCTTGACCAAATGCTGACCGGTCATGCAGGCCGCGTGCGTAGCAACATGGGCCTGCCGTTCGAGCCGGCGGGTCTTCAGCGCTGCGGCGACGAACGGCCCGGTCGCGCCGACGAACATGCTGAGGAAGGACGACAGCGCGCCGGAGAGCGCGAGCGCGGCCCGTCCGACCACGGTGGGAGGCCGGCCCCAGGCAGCCCAGAGGATGAACGCACCGAGCGCGAGTTGCAGCGCCGCCGGAGAAAGCTCGACAACCACGAGGGCACCGACGGCGGCACCGGCGGCGCTGCCTATTAGGAAGGGGAGCGTGATCGACCCGGCAACGGACGCGGCCAGCAGCAGCGCGCGGCTGGCATTCGAGCC
>CAYUKE010000242.1:0-5173 GCA_964445185.1 uncultured Geminicoccaceae bacterium | reverse complement strand
GGGCATCGCGGGCGACGTGATCGTGGCCGGTGGCGGCGGCGACAACGCGGCGAGCGCCTGCGGCATCGGCGCGGTGCGGCCGGGCGAGGCGTTTCTCTCCCTCGGCACGTCGGGCGTGCTGTTCGTCGCCAACGACCGGTTCCGTCCCAATGTCGAAGGCGCCGTCCACGCCTTCTGCCATGCGCTGCCGGGCGTCTGGCACCAGATGGCCGTGATCCTCGCCGCCGCCGACAGCCTCGCCTGGTGGGCGAGGCAAGTGGGCGTCGAGCCGGCGGCGCTGACGGCGGCGCTAGGCGATCGGCTCGAAGGTCCCAGCCCCGCGCTGTTCCTGCCCTATCTCGGCGGCGAGCGGACGCCGCACAACGACGTCACCGTGCGCGGCGTCTTCGCCGGCCTCGCCCATGAGGCCGACCGCGATGCGCTCAGCCAAGCCGTTCTCGAGGGCGTCGCCTTCGCCTTCAAGGATGGGCTCAACGCGCTACGCGCGGCCGGGACCGAGGTCGGCGCGATCACCGCGATCGGTGGCGGCTCGCGCTCAGGGCTCTGGCTGCGCATCCTCGCGAGCGTGCTCGACCGGCCGATCCGCGTGCCGGCCGCCGGCGACTTCGGCGCCGCCTTCGGGGCCGCCCGCCTGGCGATCGCCGCGACCGAGGGCGCGGACCCGTTGGCGCTCTGCACCGCGCCAGCGATGACCGCCGAGATCGCGCCCGAACCCGTTCTGGTCGCCGCCTATGCCGATCGTTTCGAGCGCTATCGGGCGCTCTACCCCGCTTTGAAGGAGGCGCTCGGATGAGTGACTATTTCGGCGATCGTGGTCCGGTACGCTATGCGGGCCCCGACGCTGCCGACGACCTCGTCTTTCGCCACTATGACCCCGATGCGCTCATCATGGGCAAGCGCATGGAGGAGCACCTCCGCTTCGCCGTTTGCTACTGGCACAACTTCGTCTGGCCGGGCACCGACCCGTTCGGCGGGCCGACCTTCGACCGCCCGTGGTTCGGCGACAGCCTCGACCAGGCGAAGGCTAAGGCCGAGGCGGCGTTCGAGATGTTCCGGCTGCTGAACGTGCCCTTCTTCTGCTTCCACGACCGCGACATCGCGCCCGAAGGTTCGAGCCTCGCCGAGAGCGACGCCAACGTCCGCGCGATCGCCGAGGTCTTCGCCCGCAAGATGGAGACGGCCAAGGTCCGCCTGCTCTGGGGGACGGCCAACCTGTTCTCCAACCGGCGCTATATGGCCGGCGCCGCCACCAACCCGGACCCGGACGTCTTCGCCTACGCTGCCGCCCAGGTGAAGACCGCGCTTGACGTCACGCACGACCTCGGCGGCGCCAACTACGTGCTCTGGGGCGGGCGCGAAGGTTACGAAACCCTGCTCAATACCGATCTCGAGCGGGAGCTGCACCAGCTCGGCCGCTTCTTGAGCCTCGTTGTCGACTACAAGCACAAGATCGGCTTCGAGGGCACGATCCTGGTTGAGCCCAAGCCTCAAGAGCCGACCAAGCACCAGTACGACTTCGACGTCGCCGCCGTCTACGGACTCCTCAAGACCTACGGCCTCGAGGACGAGATCAAGGTCAACATCGAGGTGGGCCATGCCGTTCTCGCCGGGCACAGCTTTGAGCATGAGATTGCCCTGGCGACGGCTCTCGGCATCTTCGGTTCATGCGATATCAACCGCAATGACTACCAGTCGGGCTGGGACACGGACCAGTTTCCGAACAACGTGCCGGAGGTGGCGCTCGCACTCTATTACATCATGAAATCTGGTGGCTTCGGCACCGGCGGGTTGAACTTTGACGCCAAGCTGCGGCGGCAGTCGATCGACCCCGAGGACCTGCTGCACGCACATGTTGGCGGGATGGACATCTGCGCCCGCGCGCTGAAGGCGGCCGCGGCGATGCTCGAGGACGGCGCGCTCGACGACCTGCTCGCGCAGCGCTACGTCGGCTGGGCCGAGCCGGAAGCCCTGAAGATGCTCGACGGCACCTACGATCTGGCTGCGATCGCCGACTATGTCGCCCGCGCCGGCGTCGAGCCGCAGCCGCGCTCGGGCCGCCAGGAGTATCTGGAGAACCTGGTCAACCGGTTCTGCTGATGGCCACCTTCGGCGGGACCGCCGACGGTCGCGCGGTCGAGCTCGTGCCGCTCCGCGGTGGCGGTCTCAACGCCGAGGTCCTGACCCTCGGCGCTACCATCCGCGACCTCCGCCTGGAAGGTTGGCCGCATCCGCTCGTGCTCGGCCTTGCGACGGTCGCCGACTACGAGCGCGTCGATGCCTTCGTCGGCGCGGTGGTCGGCCGCTACGCCAACCGCATCGCCGGCGCCCGCTTCGACCTGGACGGCAACACGGTGCGCCTCGTGCCGAACGAAGGCCCCAACGTCCTCCACGGCGGCCCCGATGGTTTTCATCGCCGCGTCTGGACCGTGCGCGAGCAGTCGGACGCCCACGTCCGGATGACGCTGGTCTCGCCGGCCGGCGACCAGGGCTTTCCGGGCCGTGTCGACGCCGCGGTGACCTATCGCCTGGCCGGTGGCGCCTGCCTCGACATCGTCCTCGAGGCGGAAGCCTTCGCGCCAACGGTCGTCAACCTCAGCCAGCACGGCTACTTCAACCTCGGGGGCGGACCGACGATCGACGATCATAGCCTCCAGGTTGGAGCCGACACCTACCTGCCGGTGGACGCGGCCGATCTGCCGCTCGCTGGACCCGCGGCGCTCCTGGGGACACCGTTCGATCTCGCCGCCCCGCGCCCGCTCGCCGACGCGACGGGCCCGCTCCGCATCGACCACTGCTACTGCCTGGCGCCGGCGCGCCGCGAAGCGCCGGTTGCCGTGGCGAGCTTGCGCGCGCCGGGCCTGGTCATGACGCTCGCTACGACCGAGCCAGGGCTCCAGGTCTACACCGGCGACAAGCTCGGCCGCGGGCCGGTCGCCCGCGCGGGCATTTGCCTGGAGCCACAGATCTGGCCCGACGCGCCGAACCGGGCGGATTTCCCGAGTGCCCTGCTCCGCCCCGGCCAGCGCTACCGCCACGAGACCCGGCTGATCTTTGCCCGCGCGCCCTCGTAGTTGGAACCCAACGCTTCGAGCCGTTACCCGGACGGTCCCGGCGACTCTGAACGACACCTCTAGATCGTTCTTACGCCGCTTAGCTCGGGCCCGATTTGCAACAGCGCCTCGAAGCAGCCGCTTCGCCAGCTTCACGCGCACAGACCACCGCCACGTAGCTCGCGGTCGATGACCGGAGTGAACAGTGCGAGATCGCGGCGCTGCCATTGCCATAAGATCGGACGCCGCTAATTGTGAAAAAACCTACAGAGGCGCGGCCCTGGGGGCGTTAGCTTTATTGTGTCGCGGCGATAGATCCGCTGCCTCCGAATTCTGACCGTGACCTAAACGCTCGACGCAAAGTGTAAGGCCATGAAAATACTTTGGAATCCAGGCAAGTGCCTGGAGGGCGCAACCGTTCTTTGCACTGTTATCATGGCGCGCGGTGGTGCGCTTTGTCACTGGCTTGGGCGCATCAGTATCGGCGTCGGCGCCGTGCTCTCCACCGTGCCGGCCGCGGCTCATGAAGCTTGGCTGTTGACACCGAGCGAGGAGGCTGCGCTGGCGGAAATGCCGCTGCCACCGCTTTTTCTGTCCGTGCCTGCGCTACTCGGCGCCGCGCTGATCGGCGGGTTGATCGCGCTGGTCGCATTGTCTGCCGAGGACCGGTACTCAGGCATTGAAGAACGTCTGCTCGCGCCGCTTCGCGCTCGTGCCGCGGCTTACGGCCCGCTCGCGATCCGGATCGGCCTCGCATCCATGATGGTCGGCGCGGCCGCCGGCGCGCTGCCGCGGCATGGGACAGCGATGTGGGCGGAACCGACCCTGTTCGTGCCCGACATGCAGCTGTCCATGGTTGAGGGCTGGGGCTGGCTGGCCTTCGCGCAACTCGTGCTCGCGGTCTTCCTGGCGGCGGGGCTGTTCACCCGGGCCGCCGCGGCCGTGGTGATCCTGCTCGCCCTGCTCGGGCTCGCCGTCTTCGGCGATCCGTTCCTGTCCTACGCCCCGCATTTCGCCGCACCCGCGCTGGTGCTGCTGGCGTTCGGGGGCGGCGCGGCCTCCGCCGATCGCGTGCTCGGCACGGCACTGGTCCCGGAGATGGGGGCGAAGAGCCGGACCCTCCTCTGGCACCTCGCCCTGCTGGCGACCGGTGGCACGTTCGTCTACCTCGCGATCGTCTACAAGCTGACCCAGCCGACCTTGCTGATTGCGATCCTGTCGCACGCGCAATTCCCGACGTTCGGCGTTCCGCTGCCGTGGGTCGCGCTCGCGATGATGTGGGTCGAGCTGATCGCCGGCGCGCTTCTCGCGATCGGCCGTCTCGTCCGCCCGATCGCGCTGCTCCTGATCGGGGCCTTCACCTTCTTCGCCGTCGTCCTGGGCGAGACCCCGCTGTTCCACGCCAATCTCTACGGCTTGATGGCGATGCTGATCCTCGCCGGGCGGCATGTGCCCGTCCCCGCCGCGCCGCAACGCGCAGCCCTGGCTTGAGGGAGCGAGAGATGACCCGGACGCTCACGTACGCTTCGCCCGCCGCCCTGTTGGCACCCCTTCTTCTGGCGGTCGGCCTGATCGTGCCGTCGGTGAACGCTCATTCGGGCCCGCCACCGTCGGTGTTCCATCAGCTCGATCCGAGCCTGCCAGAGCCCGAGATCCGCCTGTCGGCCAGGCAAAGTGCGGCGGGCAACTGGACCCTCTTCATCGATGTGGAGCATTTCGACTTCACACCGATCTGCCGGGCCGTGGGTGAGCCGAAACCAACCGGCCATGCCCACGTGATCAACGGGGATGTGAAGATCGCAAGCGCGTTCCAGCCCTGGATTGGACTTGGAAGGCTCGAACCAGGTCGGCACGAGATCCGCGTCGTTCTCCGCGGGCAGGATCATCGCGCCTTGATGGGCGCCAGCGGGTTGTTGGCTGCATCGATCGAGATCGATGTGAGCGCGGACGCGGCGGCCTGAGGAAGCCGCGTGGTCCGATGACGCGGCCCCCACACCCTCTCACCGATAAGCAGACTCAAGCGACCGCCTTTGGCAGTCGCAGCCAAGCTGTCGCATCCGCAACAAACCGCGGCGTGTCGTCTGGTGCTCCGTCTCTCTCAACGCCATGCGATGTCGGCTTCG
>CAYUKE010000241.1:0-5197 GCA_964445185.1 uncultured Geminicoccaceae bacterium | reverse complement strand
TGATTAGTCATTCAAATTGATGGACGTGACTGAGCAAGCGTGCGGGAATACCCGAAAGAATACCCCAGAGAGAGCATTCCATCGCCTTTTCTGCTCCTGACCAAACATGATTTCGCTCCTGGCTCCCGAGCGAGCCATGACCGCCACGGCGCCGGCATCACGACGTTGGCGCAAGGCCCACAGCTCTCGATAGCAACGAGCTCGATGTCGGGGACGTGCGGCACGGCACCAGTTCGCCCCGCCCCGAGCTCGTGCCACAGCACCAGTCGCGCTCGACAGGACCGGCAGCGGCGAACGCGGGTGCCGTCAAGCGTTGCCTCCGCCAGCCCCGCGTCGATCTCGCGGGCTCGGGACCAGACTCTCGCCAGCGGTTGCATCGGCGCGGTGATTGTGGTCCCACCTCAACGCCCAGCCACAGCAAGGAACTTGCCCAATGTCACTGCGCGCCGCGTTGGTGAGCGTGATCGTCGCCTGCGCTCTCGGCCCCGCCGCCCATGCTCAGGACTTGGAGAATCGCCTCGTCATGGAGCTCGAGACGGGCGAGGTGGTGATCGACATGCGGCCCGACGTGGCGCCGCAGCACGTCGCGCGCATCAAGGAGCTGGCGCGCGAAGGCTTCTACGACGGCATCGTCTTCCATCGGGTGATCCCGGGCTTCATGGCCCAGTCGGGCGATCCGACCGGCACTGGCCGTGGCGGCTCCGACAAGCCTGACCTGCCTGCCGAGTTCTCGAGCCTGCCCTACGAGCGCGGTACGGCCGGAATGGCGCGGACGTCCGATCCCAACAGCGCCAACAGCCAGTGGTTCATCACCTTCGGCGACGTGCCTCATCTGAACGGCCAATACACGGTCTGGGGCCAGGTGGTGGAAGGCATGGAGAACGTCGACGCCATCGCCGCGGGCGAGCCGCCAGCGACGCCCACGCGCATCCTCTCGGCGCGCATCGCCGCCGACGCCGAATAGACCGGAAACCTGGAGACCAGCATGAGCGGCCCCGATCTCGAGAATACCCTTTACCTCGACCTCACTCACGGCCGAGTGGTGATCAAGCTGCTGCCGGAGGTGGCCCCCAACCACGTCGCCCGCATCAAGGAGCTGACGCGCGAAGGCTTCTACGACGGCGTGGTCTTCCACCGCGTCATCCCGGGCTTCATGGCCCAGTCGGGCGATCCGACGGGCACCGGCCGCGGTGGCTCCGACAAGAAGGACCTGAAGGCGGAATTCTCGAAGCTGCCATTCGAGCGTGGCACCTGCGGCGCGGCCCGGTCGATGAACCCGCACAGCGCCAACAGCCAGTGGTTCATCTGCTTCAAGGGCACGCCGCACTTGAACGGCCAGTACACGATTTGGGGCCAAGTGACGTCGGGCATGGACAATGTCGACAAGGTCGCGCCCGGCGAGCCGCCGTCCACGCCCGACAAGATCGTGACAATGCGTGTTGCCGCCGACGTCGAGGCCGCGGACGGGACGGCCGGCGAGAGCTGAGCCAAGCATGTGATCACGCTCGCCGGCGTCACCATCCGGATCGCGGGGCGCGTGCTCGTCGAAGGGGCCGACCTCGCGCTGCCGATGAACCAGCGCTACGGCCTCGTCGGGCGTAACGGCACCGGCAAGTCCACCCTGCTGCGCCTGCTCGGCGGTGAGCTGGAACCCGACGCCGGCCGGCTGGCGATGCCGGAGCGCTTGATCCTCGGCAGCGTCGCGCAGGAGGCGCCCGGCGGCGCGCAGACGCCGCTCGAGGCAGTCCTCGCCGCGGACACCGAGCGCGCGCTACTCATGCGCGAACGAGAGACCGTGAGCGACGGTCTGCGTCTTGCCGAGGTGGAGACCCGGCTGCACGAGATCGGCGCCGACGCGGCGCCGGCACGGGCGGCGCGGATCCTTCGCGGGCTCGGGTTCGACGAGCCGGCTCAGGGCCAGCCGCTTGCTTCGTTCTCCGGCGGCTGGCGGATGCGGGCAGCGCTCGCCGCGGTGCTCTTTCGCGAGCCCGACCTCCTGCTCCTCGACGAGCCCACCAACCATCTCGATCTCGAAGCCGCGGTCTGGCTAACCGACCACCTACGGCGCTACCCGCGCACGCTCATCATGGTGAGCCACGACCGTGAACTCCTGAACGCCGTACCCGAGGCGATCATCAATCTCGCCCAGCGCGACCTCCGCCTCTACAAAGGCAATTACGATGCATTCGCGCGCAAGCGGGCGGAACAGGCGGCGCTGGACGCGAAGGAGGCCGAGAAGATCGCGGCCCGCAAGGCGCATCTGCAGACCTTCGTGGATCGCTTTCGCTACAAGGCATCGAAGGCGCGCCAGGCGCAGAGCCGGCTAAAGATGATCGAGAGACTGGGAACGATCCAGCTTCGGCCGCCGGAACCGGAGGTTGCGTTCACCCTGCCGTCACCGCCGCCCCCGCCTCCGCCGATGATCACCCTGAACGACGCCGCCGTCGGCTACGACGGTCGCGCGGTTCTGCGTGGGCTCGACCTCCGGCTCGATCCCGAGGACCGGATCGCGTTCCTCGGTGCCAACGGCAACGGCAAGTCGACGCTGGCGAAACTCCTGGCCGACAGGCTCGCCCCGTTGAAGGGGGAGGTCGTTCGTGCCCGCGACCTCCGCGTCGGCTTCTTCGCGCAACACCAGATCGAGGATCTCGAGCCCGCGACCAGCGCCCTCGACCATCTTCGACGGCGTCGGCTCGATTCAAAGGAGCAGGCGCTGCGCGCGGAGCTGGCCGGCTTTGGGCTCGGCGCCGAGAAGTGCGACACGCCGGCAGGCAAGCTGTCCGGCGGCGAGAAGGCGCGGCTCGCGCTGTGCCTGCTGTGCGTGCCCGCGCCACAACTCCTGATCCTCGACGAGCCGACCAATCACCTCGACATTGACTCGCGCGAGGCGCTGGTGAACGCCATCAACGACTATCCGGGCGCGGTCGTCATCATCAGCCACGACATCCAGCTTCTCGAGCTCACCGCCGATCAGCTTTGGCTGGTCAAGGACGGCCGGGTCCGCCGGTTCGACGGGGATCTCGCCGACTATCGCCGCTTTCTCAAGGACGGGTCGCTGCCCAAGACGAGCGGGCCAAGCGCGCCGGTCGAGGCAGCGAGGCCGGTGCCGCGTGGGCGACCCGATCCCGCCGCACGGCGGCAGAAGCTGGCGCCGCTTCGCCAAGCACTCAAGGATGTCGAGCAGCGGATGGATCTGCTTGAACGCAAGAAGTCAGAGCTGGCCCAAGCGCTCGGCGATCCCGCCACTTTCGCCAATGAAGGCCGGGCACAGAGGCTTGCGCACGAACTCCGCCAAGTCGAGACCGAGATCGCAAGCCTAGAAAACCGCTGGCTTGAGGTCGGCGCCGCGATCGACGCTATCGACTGAGTTTTGGTGGGATATGCTGCTTCTACTTGGCGATGCCGATCTGGCTGTGCTAAGCGGCACCTGCGGTAGAGAAAGTGGTGCCTGTGGAGAACTTGCTTTGCGATCCTCGCTCATCGACTCCTTGACCTCGTCAGCCAAGATGATCACCCCCGACAAATTCCTTCAGCTCCTTCAGGAGCAGCAACTCGACAATGTCGAGACCAGCATGAAGACGCTGGGCTGCCGGGACCCGATGAGCTTGCTGACGCTGCATCAAGCGTATCTGCAGCGAATGATGGACCGCTGGGCCAAGCTGAGCGCGACCACACCAGGGACCAAGGCCGCCGCCCGGAGCGGGGGTGAGCGCGCAGCGACCGCGCCTGCCGCCAAGGCGGCGCCCGTGGTGAAGAGCGCACCCGTCGCCGCCCCGAAGCCAGCGCCCCAGCCGAAGAGCGTTCCTACCAACGGGACGGCCACGCCGCCGAAGGTCGAGCCGATGCGGGCGGCGAACGAGGCAGCCGCGCCGAAGCCCAAGGCCGACGACCTCACGGCCATTAAGGGTATCGGCCCGAAGTTCGCGAAGACGCTGAACGAGCACGGCATCCAGAGCTACCAGCAGCTCGCCAGCCTCAGCCCAGCCGACGTCGCGGCTCTGGAGGAGAAGCTGGGCTTCGCTGGGCGCTTCGCACGCGAGAACTGGATCGAGCAGGCGCGGGCGCTCGTCGCGCACTGACGCCACCGCATCGATCTCAGTAGCGGAAATCCTGGCAGACGCTCTCGTCGGCGCCGAGACAGGCTCGACGGGTATAGACGCTGCCTTGAATTCCACTCGTCGGCGCCGTCCGCATGATCAACGGCAGCAGCGCGTCGTCGTCGCTGACGAGGACGGTCACGCGTCGCCGGCCGTCATCGTCGAAGCCGGCGATCGGGCGCAGGTCGACGGTCACGTCGAGGATCGGCGTCGGGCCATCCGCGAACGCTGCCGTGCGTCGCTCGTTCAGCACCACGTCGAGATCGTAGCGGCGACGACCGTCGAAGACGGCGATGGTCGTCTCCCCGCTCCCCTCGTCGCGCACGCCCGCCAGCCAAACCCGGATCGTGGGAATGGCCGTCAGCGGGTCGATCGTGTCGTTGCGCAGCTCCGGCGGGACTTCGGACGCGTCAGGTCGGCCGCGCTTCAGGCTCTCCAGGTCGACGACGCGGCCGCGTTCGTCCCAGCGCACGGCCACCTCACGCGTCGCCCGCTTATTCTCGCTGAAGGTGTCGAAGGACCGCGTCGCCAGCTTGGCGCCGTCGAGGCGGCTGAGGGCCGTGGCCTCGCTGCGGAACCCGGTCAGGCGCCGGACCAGGCCACTGGTTTCAACGGAGAAGCTCTGGGCGAGATCACCGCCAATGTCGGCCGCGCTAAGCTCTACCCGCCCGACCGTCATGCCGAGGAAGCTGACGTCCATCTCCAGCCGATAGTCGGCGATGCTCGGCACGGCGGCCGCAGGCGTGGCCGCGGCGACAAGCGCCGCGGCGGCCAACTGCCGGAGCAGCGTAGGCATGACGGGACCCCCTAAGTACGCTCGCGTCGGTTAGGGGCAAATCCGTGAACGTTCACTGAATGCCCGCGCGAGGTGGTCGGCGGACCTTGCTTCCGCCATATTGTTGACGTCGGATCACCCCACCAGCGGTCCCCAATGGATGATCATATTCGCGTGCGTGGCGCACGCGAGCACAACCTGAAGTCGATCGACGTCGACCTTCCCCGGCACCGGCTCGTCGTCGTCACCGGACTGTCCGGCTCGGGCAAGAGCTCGCTTGCCTTCGACACCATCTACGCCGAAGGTCAGCGCAAATACGTCGAGA
>CAYUKE010000240.1:3061-5214 GCA_964445185.1 uncultured Geminicoccaceae bacterium | reverse complement strand
CGGTCTATGACGCGCTGGTGCGCCTCGCGCAGAACTTCGCGGTGCGCTATCCGCTCGTCGACGGCCAGGGCAATTTCGGCAATGTCGACGGCGATAACGCCGCGGCGATGCGCTACACCGAGAGCCGCCTGACCGATGTGGCGATGGCGCTGCTCGACGGTCTCGATGAGGCGACCGTCGATTTCCGCCCCAACTACGACGGCAGCGACGACGAGCCGGTCGTCCTCCCTGCGGCCTTCCCGAACCTGCTGGCCAACGGTGCGTCGGGCATCGCCGTCGGCATGGCGACGAGCATCCCGCCGCATCATGTGGCCGAGCTCACCGCCGCGCTGCTCGTGCTGCTCGACGATCCGGCCGCCGCCGACGAGCGGGTTCTCGCCTGCATCCATGGTCCCGACTTTCCGACCGGCGGCAGCCTGATCGAGGAGCGGGCGGCGATCGAGCACGCTTACCGCACGGGGCGTGGCAGCTTCCGCGTCCGCGCGCACTGGTTCAAGGAGGAGCAAGGCTACAGCCAGTACCAGGTCGTCGTCGACGAGATCCCCTACCAGGTGCCCAAGGCGCGCCTGGTCGAGCGCATCGCCGAGCTGCTGCACGCCAAGAAGCTGACGCTGCTTGCCGACGTCCGCGACGAGAGCACCGAGGACGTGCGCCTCGTCTTCGTCCCGCGCGCGCGGACGGTGCCAGCCGAGCTGCTGATGGAGCAGCTGTTCCGGCTGACCGACTTGGAGACGCGGGCACCGTTGAACCTGAACGTCCTCGATGCCCAGGGCGTGCCGCGGGTCATGGCGCTCAAGGAGGCGCTGGAGGCGTTCCTTGCCCACCGCATGGAGGTCCTGGTCCGCCGGTCGCAGCATCGGCTCGCCAAGATCGCCGACCGGCTGGAGATCCTGGAAGGATACCTCAAGGCCTTCCTCGACATCGACCGCGTCATCCAGATCATCCGCGAGAACGACGAGCCGAAGCCGATCCTGATGGCCGAGTTCCAGCTCACCGAGCGCCAGGCAGAGGCGATCCTGAACCTCCGTCTCCGCCAGCTTCGCAAGCTCGAGGAGATGGAGCTCCGCGCCGAGCGTGACCGCCTCCTCGACGAGCAGGCGAGCCTCGAGGCGCTGCTCGCCGACGACGGGCGCCGCCGCAAGCGCCTCGCCGACGAGGTGCGGGAGACGCGCGAGCGTTTCGGCCAGGAGCCCCGGCGCACACGGGTGGATGCGCCACCGGCGCCGGTCGACCTCGAGGTCGAGGCGGCGGTCGAGCGCCAGCCGGTCACCGTCGTCTGCTCCGAGCAGGGCTGGCTGCGGGCGATCCGCGGCAGCGTCGCCGATCCCGCCGAGCTGCGCTTCAAGGAGGGCGACGGGCCGCGCTTCCTCCTGCCCGCCCAGTCGACCGACAAGCTGCTGATCCTCAGGGACGACGGCCGCTGCCATCTGCTGCCGATCGACAAGCTGCCGGGTGGCCGCGGCCTCGGCGAGCCGCTCACGTTGTTCATCGACCTCGAGCCGCAGACCCGCATCGTCGACGTCCGCGTCCACGCGCCCGAGGGCCGGCTCGTCCTGGCGACCACCGCCGGCCGAGGCTTCATCGCTGCCGAGGCGCAGATCGCGGCGCAAACGCGCGCCGGCAAGCAGGTCGTCAACATCACCGGCAAGGACCGCCTGCGGGCCGTAGCCCCCGTCTATGGCGACAGCGTGGCGGTGCTCGGCACGAACCGCAAGCTGTTGATCTTCAAGACCGAGGAGCTGCCCGAGATGGCCCGCGGCAAGGGCGTCATCCTGCAGCGCTACCGCGACGGCGCGCTCGACGATGTCATGACGCTCGACAGCGCCTTGGGTCTGTCGTGGATGACCGGCACCCGCCGCCGCCACGAGAAGGACCTCGTCCCCTGGCAAGCCGCGCGCGCCACCGCCGGCCGCAACGTCCCGCAAGGCTTCCCGCGCGAAGGCGGCTTCCGCGAGGTAAGCGCCGGCTTGGTGGAGGACGCGCGTGGGTAGGCGTGACTGCAGCGCCTCAGCCTACGGGCATGACGATCGGGTCCGGGCTGCCTTGACAGCGCGCGCCAAGTGCCGCCCTGGCGCACCGACTGGACCGCGCCCGCGCGTAGCGCCGCGTAGCAGGTGCGCTGCGCGCGATCGCGCAGCAACGGGTAGATGATC
>CAYUKE010000240.1:0-2961 GCA_964445185.1 uncultured Geminicoccaceae bacterium | reverse complement strand
CCATCAGGCCCGGAACGCCGTCTTGGATCATCGCCTGGAGCGGCGTTCGCCAGCCGAAGACCGGCCCACAGTTGGCGCCGACGATCGCAGGGGCGGCCACAATGCCGTGCGGCATTGTCACGGATCGGCCACGGGCGGCCGCTAGGCTCAAACAAGGACCTGAAACTTCGACGCGGTGCTTGCCCTATGACGAACCCGCCGCCGCTGGTTCCCTTCGAGATCACGATCTGCGGGCTCGGCGAGCTGCGCGGCCACGCCGAGGCGGGCTTCAGCCATGTCGCCTCGATCCTCGATCCGGACTTTCCGGACCCGACGGACTTCAGGGCGTACCGGCCGCACCGCCGGGTCGTCTGGCGCTTCGACGACGTCATCGCCGAGAAGCCGGATGTCATCGCCCCGCAGGTCGCTGACGTCGAGGCGATCCTCGCCTGGTCCGACGTTCTCGCCGACGAGGCGGCGGTGCACGTGCTGATCCACTGCCATGCCGGCGTCTCGCGCTCGACGGCCACGGCGATCATCCTGATGGCCGCGCGCCACCCGGGCCGCGAGGCTGACGCCTTTGCGCACCTGGCACGCATCCGCCCGCGGAGCTGGCCGAACACGCGCATGCTGGCCATCGCCGACGACCTGCTGGGCCGACAAGGCGCGTTCGTCGGCGCGTTGACCGAGCACCAGCGCCGGGTTGCCGAGGCTTATCCCGACTTCGCCGACATGCTCCGCGGCACCGACCGCGCGCACGAGGTCCTCGGCCTCTGATGCTCCGAGCGCGCGCTTTACCCGGTTGCCGAACAGCCTAGGATCTGCGCGATTCGTGGTGCGGCAACGACTTGCCGTTGCTTCCCGGAAGCGGAGACGGGCTGTGGCCGAACGCGGGTTTCAGGTGCGGGCCTTGGGCGAGATCGCCATCCGCTGTCGCGATGTCGCGCGGATGGAGGCGTTCTACCGCGAGGTCATCGGCCTCGAGCTGCTCGCCCGCCGGCCGGAACGCGACACCGTCTTTCTCCGGCTCGGCGACGGTTTCGCCGGGCACACCGCCGTGCTCGCGCTGTTTCCGAGCGAGGGCGCCGTGCCGAGCGGGCCCTCATCGCTGCATCACCTCGCTCTTAGCCTGCCCTACGACGAGCAGGACGCGGTGATGCGCTGGTACGACGCGCACGGCGTCGCCTACACGGTTGAGGTCTTCGCGTGGATCGGCTGGCGCGGCGTGTTCGCGACCGACCCCGAGGGCAACACGGTCGAGCTGGTCGCCTACGACCGCGCGCTCCACCGAGACGACTAGGCCCGACGCCCTGCGCGGTTGCGCCGCTTGCGTGGGCGCGCGCGGGCGGCATGGTGCCTGCTGCTCTTCCCGGAGGATGTGATGAACCAGCGGATCGGCGTCATGGTGTGCGGCCACGGCTCGCGCTCGGAGGCGGCCGTGCGCGAGTTCGCCGTCGTCGCCGAGGGCCTGCGCCGCCGCTTTCCCGACTGGCCGGTGGCGCACGGCTACCTCGAGTTCGCCAACCCCGTCATCCGCGCCGGCCTCGACCAGCTGCGGGAGGAGGGCGTCGACCGCATCCTCGCCGTGCCGGGCATGCTCTTCGCCGCCAGTCACGCCAAGAACGACATCCCCTCGGTCCTGAACACCTATCGCGCCGAGCACGGCATCGCGGTCGACTACGGCCGCGACCTCGGCGTCGATCCGAAGATGGTCAAGGCTGCCGCCGAGCGCGTCGCCGCGGCGCTCGACGCGGCCGCCGCCGCCGACGGGCCGGTGCCGCTGCATGAGACCTGCCTCGTCGTCATCGGCCGTGGCGCCTCGGACCCCGACGCCAACGCCAATGTCGCCAAGATCGCGCGCCTTCTCTGGGAGGGCATGGGCTTCGGCTGGTGCGCCATCGGCTATTCGGGCGTCACCTTCCCGCTGGTCGAGCCCTGTCTCCAGCACGTGGCGAAGCTCGGCTACCGCCGCGTCGTCGTCTTTCCCTACTTCCTCTTCACCGGCATCCTCATCGACCGCATCTACGGCTTCACCGATCGGGTCGCCGACGCCCATCCGGGCACGCGCTTCGTCAAGGCCGGCTACCTCAACGACCATCCACTCGTGATCGACACCTTCGCCGAGCGCGTCCTCGAGATCCTCGAGGGCCGTAACCTGATGAACTGCACGATGTGCAAGTACCGCGCGCAGGTCCTTGGCTTCGAGGCCGAGGTTGGCGCGCCGCAGGCGAGCCACCACCACCATGTCGAGGGGCAGGGCGCCTCGGCCCCCGGCTCCAACGTCGCCGACTGCACGCTCTGCGACAGCTTTTGCACCGGCGCCTGCCGCGTCACCGCCGACCACCATCACCACCACCACGGCGACGGTCACCACCACCACGCGCCGTACCCCCACGCCGACCATCCGCACGGCCCCAAGAGCGTGCTGCGCGGCTGAGCGCGGTCGGCCATTGCCAGCGGTCACGGATGCGTTGCAGCGGCAGGCTCAGGCTTGCATGCTTCGGCTTCCCCGAAGGCGGCCACGTGTCGTCCGCTACCGTCATCGGACGGGGTAGGCTCAATCGCTTCGCAGAGTGTCAACCATGCCAGTAACAAAGACAGAATATAGGCCGGCAAAGACGCTGAAAGAGATTGCAGCGCAGACGTCGCTGGAGCCCTTGGCCAGCGGCGATGAGCGCTATGTCGACATCGGCGCTGGCCGCGGCACGCGCGCCCTGCAGAAGCTCAGAACATGCCTTGATAGCTTCGATGCCAGCCAAAATCGTTATGCAAAAATCGCTTTCACCGGGCACCGCGGCTGCGGAAAATCAACGGAATTATTGAGATTAGAGCACGACATCAGCGATAAGTTTACATGTTTGCATCTTTACGTAGATGAGAGCTTGATTCGTGATTGTGACTATACAGATTTGCTCTTGTGGCTGGTTGACGCCTTGGTGCAGCATTTTGCTGACGAGGGCATGCCGTTACCGCACGGCGCCG
>CAYUKE010000239.1:0-5255 GCA_964445185.1 uncultured Geminicoccaceae bacterium | reverse complement strand
CGCCCGTCGCCGGACGCCTCGCGCGACCCACCCGGACGACCGGCCCGGAAACCGGCCTGCTCCGCCTGGGCGGAGCGCGTCGTCCCTATGCGGTCTTGCTCCCGGTGGGGTTTGCCGTGCCGCGACCGTTGCCGGCCACGCGGTGCGCTCTTGCCGCACCCTTTCACCCTCACCCGCAGATCGGCACGCGAACGCGCACGATCCCGGCGGGCGGACTGCTCTCTGTGGCACTTTCCCTGGGGTCGCCCCCGCCGGGGATTACCCGGCACCGTGTTTCCGTGGAGCCCGGACTTTCCTCCCCGGCCCTGCGGCCGGAGCGGCCATCTCGTCGCCTGACCCGCGCTAGAGATAAGCCCTTCAGGGGCGGCTCGCCAACACGTAGCGATGCGCGACCTCTGCCAGACGACGGCGAAGCGCCTCACTGTCGCGGCCGTCGATCGGGCGGGCCGCCTGAAAGCGGCGCTGGAAGGCCTGGATCACGCTGGTTACCGAGGTCGGCTGCGGCGCGTCGTCGAGCCCATAGCCGATCGCCGCCAGCGACGCAGGGATCGTCGACGAGGGTCCGCCGTCGCCCGGCTCGGGCCAGAGGCCGATGCCGCGGGCG
Organism: uncultured Geminicoccaceae bacterium; assembly: GCA_964445185.1. Lineage (GTDB taxonomy): Bacteria > Pseudomonadota > Alphaproteobacteria > Geminicoccales > Geminicoccaceae > JAAAPF01. Next base: position 4,651 of record CAYUKE010000239.1, on the reverse strand, counting down.
GCGAGGGCGTGCCACGGAAAGCGCTCGCCCGGATCGCGTTTGCGCATCGGCGCAACGTCGCTGTGGCCAACGATGTTGGCCGCGGACAGATGCCACCTCTCCGCAATTGCGGCGGCAAGATCGGCGACCGCGCGCACCTGCGCGGCCGGGTAGGGTGGAAGCCCGAAATCGTGCCCGCCGTTGACGACCTCGACGCCGACGGACACGTCGTTCAGCGCGCTACGGCCGCGCCAGCAAGACACACCCGCGTGCCAAGCCGTCTCGTACTCGTCCACGAGTTGCAGGATGCCGCCATCCGTGTCGACGACGTAGTGGGCGCTGACGGCGCTCGAGGGGTCGCAAAGGCGGTCCACCGCCGCCCGGGCCGATTCCATGCCGGTGTAATGCAGCACCAGCATCTCGACGGTGGCCCCGGTCCGCCGCGGCGCTCGGTTCGGCGAGCGCCGACGCTGGATCGCCCGCAAGTTCAGAACCGCTGCAGTAGTCGCTCCAAGTAGTCGAGTTCAGGTGCCGGCCGGTCGCTGTCGCCCGAGCGGCGTTGCAGCTCCCGCAGCACCTCGTGCGCGGTGCCTAGGTCGGGTTGCTCGGGTACAGCGGTGCCGTAGGGGCTGGCACCGCCGTCGTTGCGCAGCGGGCGGCCCAGCGGATCGCGGGTATCGGTCAGCGGCGATCCCATGCCGGGCCCTTCCCCGGGCTGGCCGGGCATCGGTCCCGCTTGCTGCTGCATCTGCTCCATGAGCTGGCCGGCACCCTGCTGCAGAAGGTCCAGGGCGTCTGTCTGCGGCCCGATCGCCTCGCCCGGCTGGCCCTGGCCGAGGGCCTGCTCGGCCCCGCGCATCTGCAGTTCAGATTGGCCGAGGGAGCGTGGAATACCCTGCCCGCTCTCCCCGAGGCGGCGCATCAGGTCGCCGAGCGCCCGCCGAATGGCTTCTTGCTGACCGCTCAGCTGCTGCGCGTCGCCAAGCCCGCCCTGGCCCGCTTGTGACTGCCCGCCGGGACTGGGCGCCCCCGACTGGCCGGGACCCCCCTGCTGCGGCTCGTTCCCACGGCCCTGCTGCATCTCGAAGGACTGGTCCAGCAGGTCCTGCTGACGACGGATAAGCTCTTGAAGCGCACCCATGTTCTGCTGCATCGGGCCCATTGCCGGTGTCTGCATCGCCGTCTGCAGGTTCTCCAGGAGCGACCGCAGCTCCGCCAGCATCTCTTGCGCCTGCTCACGGGCGCCGGCCTGCATTGCGTCGCGAAGCTGATCCAGCATGTCGCTGAAGTCCTGCCGACCCAGCATCTGCGCGTTCGGGTCCAGCGGCTGCAGCGACGGGTCGCCGGGTTGCATACCCTGCATCTGTTCGAGGGCCTGCTGCTGGAGCGCGTCCAGGAATGTGTCGATCGCCTGCTGCAACTCGTCCATGAGCTGTGCCAGCTCAGCGTCGTCCGCCCCCCGCTCGAGCGCCTCGGCAAGCGCCCGCTCAAGCTCGCGCAGGTCGCGCTCGGCGACGGAGAGGCTCCCCTCCTCGACGTAGAGCGCGACCTCCCAGAGAAGGTCCAGTACCGACCGGTCCTCGCCGCCGTCCGCATTCAGAACGAGCCGGGTCGACGCGGCGCGGAGCGCCAGCGGCACGCCCGCTTCCATCGCGGCGAGGCGCGGGCTCTGGGCCATGATGTTGAGTCGGGCCGCTACCGCGCGGCGCTCGGCCGGTGTCGTCACGAGTTCCTTGCGCGCGGCGATGATCGCGCGCGCCACCGGATTGTTGAAGGTGCGTTCCGGCAGCACGAAGCTGAGTGGGGCGCTGGCTCCTTCCTGTTCGGCGACATCCGTCGCGACCAGACGAGCCGTCACTTCCTGGCCCGCAAAGGGATGCGGCGTCAGGTCGACATAGGCGCTCTCGGCCAGCTCCCGACGAGGCCGCAGCAGGGCACGCACCGGAACGCGTTCCGCGGCGTCCGGCCTGGCATTGAGTGCCAGCTCCAACTCTACGCCGACCAGTCCGTAGTCGTCCTGAGCCTCGAAGCGCGGGTTCAACACGCCTCGATGCGTTGCCGCCGGCGTTCCGGCGAAGGCCACGCTCGGTAGCGAGTCCGTAACGGCCTCGATCGCGAGTACCGCGAGCGGCGCGTCCTCGTCCGTGCCGATCACCTCGAGCGCGCCGCTCTCCTCGACGATGAGGCGCGCGCTTCGGCTGCCGGCGCCGAGGTCGTCCATCGGCAATGGCTCGAGGCGGAAGCGCGGCGTTGCCATCGGTCGCGCGTCGGCGTCGTGAAGCTTGACGACCATCTCGCTACCGACGGGAACGACGATCGGCGTCGTGGCGACGCTCGTTTCGAGCGGGAGAACCTCACTGCGCACGACGGGCGGCAAGCCGGTGTAGTCGGGCGGCGTCAGCCAGAGGTCGAGACGAGTTTGCGCCAAGTCTGACGCAGCGGCCAGCTGCGGCACGAATGCGCCGGCCAGCCGGTCACGCCAGCTCGGGCCCGCTTCGACGGCGGCGATCACGAGAACCAGCCCCAGACCCGCACGCACCGCCCAAGGGTCGACCCGTGCGAGGACACCCCGCGGCGCCACGAAGGGCAACGCCTCCAGGCGGGCACGTTGCCGACGCTGATGGGCTTGCCAAAGTGCTGCCGTAGCTGGGTTTTGCTGGTCCGCAGGCCGATCCTCGGCGGACAGGATGGGCTGGTGGCGGAGACCGGCCTCGGCTTCGAGCCGTCGGTCGACCTGGTCGCGCGGCGGTCGACGGAACCGGAGTACCGCGGACGCGGCGGCGGCGACCAGCGCCGCGGCGAAGAGGACAAGGCCGGCCAGATGCGCCCAGAATGGCAGCGCGTCCCAACCGCCGAAGAGGCTGACGATGAGAAACGCCACCACCAGGGCAAGCCCTGGGGCCGCAAGGGCAAGCGCATATTCGAGCCTGAGGACGAGGCCGGCCCAGCGCCGGCGGCGGTTGAGCTTCGTCGCGAGCTTGCGGTCGGTCGCCATCCGGTCCCTCCGCCGTTGATCAGACGTTGCCGGACGGTCGATCGGGCCGTTCGGCGAGATACGCAGGCAGAAGCTCGTCCGCCATAAGCGCTTCCGCGGTCCGGGGTGGCTTCAGCTGATGGTCGCTGGCAAAATCGACCAATACTTCACCCGCCATCCCTCGCGAATTGTAGTCCGATGCCATCGCCGAACCATAGGCCCCCGCGTTCGTGAAGGCGATCAGGTCGCCAGCTTCGAGCGGCGGTAGCATCGCGCCTCGCTGAAACACGTCGCTGCTCTCGCAGATGGGCCCGACGATATCGGCCGCTCGCCGGGTCGCGTCGGCGCGGCGGACGAGCGGCAGAGCGGGGTGGACGGCGCCGTATAGCGCCGGCCTTAGGAGGTGGTTCATGCCGGCATCGACGACGACGAACTGCCGGCCGTCGCTCGCCTGCTTGACGCGGACGACGCGGCTCAGCAGCACGCCGGCGGCGGCTACCAGGTAGCGGCCGGGTTCGAAGGCCAAGGGGCAGCCGAGGCCGGCTGTGACACGGCGCGCCATGGCGGCGAATGCGTCTACGTCGAGGTCATCCTCGTCCGTGTACCGGACCCCCAGGCCGCCACCGAGATTCAGCATCGTCGGTTGAAAGCCGCGCGCCTCAGCGGCACGCCAAAGCGCAACCATGCGACGGTAGGCCCGCTCGAAATCCTCAAGCGTGCTGATTTGTGAGCCGATATGGCAATGCAGGCCGGTCAGTCGAAGGCGTGGGTGAGCGGCGATGACATCCATCGCCTCGTCGAGCCGCTCCGCCGCGATCCCGAACTTGTCGTCGCGTCGGCCGGTCGAGATCTTGTCGTGGGTGGTGGCGGCGACGTCCGGGTTGAGCCGGAGTGCCACCGGCGCGTCGACGCCGCGTGCGGCCGCGACGGCGGCGATGGTCGTCAACTCCTCAATGGCCTCGACGTTGAGCTGGCGGATCCCCGTGTCGAGCGCCAGCGCGATCTCGTCCCCCGACTTGCCGACGCCGGCGAAGACGATCCGGTGCGCGGGGACGCCCGCGGCGAGCGCTCGCTGCAGCTCGCCGCCGGAGACGACATCGGCGCCGGCGCCCTCGCGGGCTAGCAGCGCGACGATGCCGAGTGTCGGATTGGCCTTGAGCGCGTAGTGAACCGACGGGGGCTCGGTCCCGAACGCGTCGACGAACCGCCGGTAGCGGCCGCGGATCTCCGCGCCGCCATAGACGTACAGGGGCGTCCCGTAACGTTCCGCAAGCGGACCGAGTGGGACGCCGTCGATGCAGAGTGCGTTGCCCGCGTAGCTGGCGCAGCTCATTCGGCCGCGGCCTCCTCGGGGCTAGGCTCGTCGGCGGGTAGCTCGAGTGGCCCGACCTTGCCGCATGCGACGAGCGCCACAAGCATGGCGAGGACGGCGAGCTGGCGCCTCACAGGTCGTCACCGAGAAGCCGCGCGCGCGCGGCCGCCGCCGCCGCGCGAACGCGCTCGGGCGCCGTTCCGCCCTTGCTCGTCCGGCTCGCCGCCGACGCGTCCACGCCGAGGACGGCGAAGACGTCGGCGGTGATCCGCGGCTCCATCTCCTGCAGGGCGGCGAGGGGCAGGTCTTCGAGCGCGCACCCACGATCCTCCGCCTCGCGGACGGCGCGCCCGGCCACACCGTGCGCGTCCCGAAACGGCATGCGC
>CAYUKE010000238.1:0-5289 GCA_964445185.1 uncultured Geminicoccaceae bacterium | reverse complement strand
GGATGCGCGGGCCGATGCCGCTCGGCGCCGGCGATCGGGTCGTCGGCCCCGCCTTCACCCTGCGCTTCGTGCCGGCCCGCGAGGATCTGGCCACACCGGCGAGCTGGTCGTCGCCAACCTCGACCCGCGCCGCGATCGAGGCGATGCCGGCCGGCGCCGTCGTCGTCGTCGACGCCGCCGGCTGCACCGACGCGGGCGTCTGCGGCGAGATCCTCAGCCAGCGCATGCACCACCGCGGTGTCGCCGCGCTGATCACCGCCGGCGTCGTCCGCGACCTGGACGGCGTGCTGAGCACGGGCTTAGCCGTATGGGCCGCGGGCGCCGCGGCACCACCCTCGGTCGCCGGCCTCACCTTCGTCGGCTGGCAGGAGCCGGTCGGCTGCGGCGGGGGCGCGGTCTTTCCCGACGACCTGATAGTCGCCGACCGCGACGGCGCCGTCTGCATCCCGCAGGCGCTTGCCGCCGAGGTCGCGGCGGAAGCGATCGAGCAGGAGCGCCTCGAAGCCTGGATCATGCGCGAGGTCGAGGGCGGCGCCGCGCTGCCCGGCCTCTACCCGGCCGACGAGGACAACCGCCGGCGCTACGAGGCGGCGAAGGCGCGGGGCGAGGCCTGAGCCCCATCCCGCCTACTCGTCGTCGCGGGCGACGCGAAAGCCGATGTGATTGGTGCCGAGATCGAGGTCTTGCGGCTGGCGCGCCGCCGGCCGGTAGCGGGCGCAGAAATTGGGCGCGCAGAGCCAGGAGCCACCCTTGACGACCCGCCGCGGGCCCACCGCCGGATCGGCGAACCGCGCCGCCAGCTCGGGCGACGGACCGATCGGGTCGAGCTGCGCGAGCTGTGGATGGCCGGGTAACCACCAGTCGCCGACATACTCCCAGACATTGCCGGCCATGTCGTGCAGGCCGTAGCCGTTCGTGGCGAAGGAGCCGACGGGCGCCGTCCCGACGAAGCCATCGGCGCCGTCGTCGCCGGTCGGAAAAGCGCCCTGCCAGGTGTTGGCGAGCCAGGTCCCGTCCGGCCGGTAGGTGCTGCCCCAGACATACTCGGCGCCGTCGAGGCCGCCACGCGCGGCGAACTCCCACTCGGCCTCGGTCGGCAACCGACCTCCGCGCCACGCCGCGAAAGCCTCGGCGTCGGCGGCGGCAACCTGGACGACGGGGTGGTCGTCGCGCCCGTCAATCGAGCTTCCGGGACCGGTCGGCTGGCGCCAGTTGGCGCCAGGAACGAACGACCACCACTGCGTGACGTCCGCCTGGCCGGCGACGTGGGTCGGCATCGCGAAGACCATCGAGCCTGGCTGGCGCAGCTCCTCCGGCAGGTGCGGGTAGGTGGCGGCATCGAGGCCGCGCTCGGCGACGGTGACGTAGCCGGTGGCCTCGACGAACGCGCGGAACGCGGCGTTGGTGACCTCGGTGCGGTCGATCCAGAACGCCCCGACGCTGACAGATCGGGTCGGCCCCTCCTCACGGTAATGCGCCTCCGAGCCCATGCGAAAGGTCCCACCGTCGAGCCGCACCATCGCGGTCTCGGCGAAGGCCGCGGGGACCAAGGCCAAGGTGACCAACGGAACGACGAAGGCGACGCCAGGCATCACTCGTCCCCTTGCGCGGCGAGCTGGTTCGGCGAGCCGCGTTGCCACCCGCCATCCGGTTGCGCCGCCGACTCACGACCGAGATCGGCCAGCGGATTGGCGATCAGCGGGCTGAAGGGCGGCGCATCCGGATCCGGCTCGAAGCTGGTCGGTATCGCGATCCAGCGAACCTCGACCGGCGGTGTCTGATGCTGCTTGGAAAGCTCCTCGAGGAGGAGAGCCGTCTCTACCGGCCCCTGGAACGATGACTGGACGAGCGCGTCATAGCCCCGAAGCGCAAGGCTCGTCAGGCGCAGCTCGACCGGCTCCGGCTCCAGGCCGATCGGGACATTGTACACCAGCCACAGCCGCATCTTCGGCGCGGGTAGCGAGCCGTTCCGCTCGCGCCACGCTTCACCGAAGACGCGCATCCCTTCACCGCGGAACGAGGGTATGCCCTCGACGTAGCCGAGGTCGGCGTAGATCGCGCCCTCGATCTCGACCGGCGGGAAGACGCCAGCGATCGCGGTCGCCGACACCAGCACGTCGACGATCTTCGGCTTCGGGTTCGGCTCGGTCGCGGCGATACGGGCGATGTCCCAGTAGCGGACGCTGCCGTAATCGAGATTGACCGTCCCAACGAAGATCTGGCGCTGCGCCGCGTGCGCCGCCCGCAGATCGGCGAGCAGCTCGTCGTCGACCGCCGCCTCCACCTGCTCGACCACGCCGGCGTTGTCGACGAGCGAGGTGGTGCTCGGTGACAGCAGCGCGGCCAGCCCGCGGAACTCGATCCAGTCGGGCGAGACGTTGCGATAGAACGCTTCCAAATCGGCGTAGCGCTCCGGCTCGCCGCTGGCGACGTAAGCCGCCATCAGCGCGCCCGTGCTGATGCCACCGACCATGTCGAACTCGGGGATCGGGACCGCGGCGGCGTCACCTAGCTCGCTCCAGCGCGCGACGTAGCCGGCGCCGAACGCGCCCCACTCCGCACCACCCGAGAAGAGCAGCGCATCGAATGTATCGTCGCTGGTCTCACCACGCGCCACCGCCTCGAAGCGCTCGAGGTAGGTCTCGAGGCGAAGCTGCAGAACCTCCCGCCGCTCCTGCGCGTAGCGTTCGGCGCCGGTCTCGATCGCTTCGATGACCGCCGGATCGCGTGGCGTTGGCCCGGCGCAGGCGGCCAGCGCTAGGGCCGCCAACATGACGACACCGGCACCTGGCCGAAAACGTGGTCGACGACACGTGATCGTGTCACACGCCCGGTCGCAACATCTCCGCAGCGTCACTGCCGGCTTCCACGGAGGAGGCGCAACAGCCAGCGCCGGACCATAAACATGGCGACGGCGAGGACGCTGAGCACGACGATGTTGAACCACGGGATCAGCGTCTGATCGGGGGCGTCGGCGGGCCGAACCGCGACCGCGTTGGGAAAGGCCGAGAAGAGCGGCATGCGCCAGCCGTAGTGGGTCACGATCATCCAACGCGGATCAGCCTCCGTGGAAACAGCATCCTGCGCGCGCGCCGCGAGGTTGGCGCTGTCGAACTTGAAGAAGGGCGGCCAGCCGAAGCCCGTGTCCTCGTTGCGGTACACCCGCGGCCGGCCGTTCGGGGTCACGGCTGAGATGAAACGCACGTCCCGGGTGACCGCGACCTCGGGACCGGCGGTGCTCTCGACGTTGGTCCGTCGCACCTCCGTGCCGACGACGCGGACGATGTCGCGGGATGGGAGGCTCCAATGCAGGAACCCGCCAACCACGGCGACGACGACGGCGATGAGCGTCCATTTGACGTAGCGCAAGCGGATCCTCCAGCGATTGCGGCCGGCCCGAGCCCTAGCCGAACGGGCGCCGGCCCGGAACCCAAAACGCAGCTGCCGGCGTCGGGTTCCGGCGCCCGCCGTCGACGGTGAGGCCTTAGTCCGCCACCCAGACCTGACCCCAATCGCGTGCCATGTCGGCGACGACCCAGCCCTCGGCGGCCGCAGCATCCAGCGCGGCATCGAAACGGCCGACGGCACTATCGCGGTCGTAGGCGAACTCGCGCTCGGCGTCGGTGTGGTGCACGAACAGCACGAGGCGCGGCCCATCACCCGCAGCGCTCCACTGCGCCATCGCGAGGTCGCCGTCCGAATTGCCGCCGACCAAAACCGGTCGCTGGCCGATGTGCCGCACGATCGCTACTGGCTTGCCGCCCTTGTCGTCGATGAAGGCGATGCCGGGATCCTTGAGGACGACTGGCTCGCCGTCGACGATATCGAACCGCGCCTCGCCGAGCGAGCCGATGACGTTTTCCGGCGGCACACCGTAGGCCTGTTCGGTGAAGGCCCGCATGAAGTCTACCCCACCGCCCGAGACGATGTAGACCTCGAACGCGTTCGCCCGCAGGTGATCGAGCAATTCCAGCATCGGCTGGAACACGAGGTCGAGGTAGCGCTCGTCCACGCTAGGATGCCGGGCCGTGGCGATCCACGCCGCCGCCTCTGCCGTGAAGGCGTCGACGGTCATGCCGGAATGGGTCGCGCCGACAAGCTCGAGCAGCGCCTCGCGGCCGCCCGCCGCGAGCGCGCCGACATCGCCGGCGGCCGCGGCTTCGAGCACAGGTGTCGCCGCCCAGCTCGGATCGCCTGCCGCCAGCTCGCGGGCGCGATCCAGCGCGAACATGAGCTGGAAATACAGCGGCTGCTCCGACCACAGCGTGCCGTCGTTATCGAACACGGCGACGCGTTCGGCCGGCGGCACGAACTGCGAACCGCCCTCTTCCGTGACGGCCTCGACGAAATCGAGGATGGCGGTTTTCGTCGCGCCGGCATTCCAGGACGGCAACGGCTCGGCGGCGGCCGCGCTCGCGACCGCCACGAGGGCGATCGCAATGCCGACCACGGGCGCGCGCATCAGCGAGCACCCAGATTGTCTTCGAGCTTCTCCATGACCTGGTCCAACGAGAAGCTGGCCGCCCGCTGCCGCGGCGGAAACGTCTCGAACGTCGCGAGGAACTGGCCGACATAGGTCTGCGCCGGAACCAGCAGGTACGCGCGGTCGAGGAGCCAGTCGTAGTAGGTGTTCGCGGTGATCGTGGCCCGCTCGTAGGGGTCACGGCGCAAGTTATAGATATAGGGCACGCGCAACGGAACGAATGGATACTGCCACACGGCAAAGGTTCCGGCCTCACGCTGCTCCATAAAAATTAATTTCCAATCGTCATAGCGAAGCGCGGTCAGATCACCATCGTCAGAAAAGTAAAAAATCTCACGACGCGGCCCAATTTCTTCTTCGCCGCTCAGCAGCTCAGTGATATCATAGCCATCAAGGTGAACGTTGTACTCGCGTCCGATCGCCTCGACGCCGCCTTCAAGAAGTTCCTGCTTGATGTCTTGCCGGCCGGCGGCTCTGAGGAACGTTGGCAACCAATCCATGTGGTGAACGATCTCATTGGAGACCGAGCCCGGCTCGACCACACCTGGCCAGCGGACTGCCGCCGGCACCCGCCAACCGCCTTCCCAGTTCGTGTTCTTCTCGCCGCGGAACGGGTTCCAAGCCGCGTCGGGCCAAGTGTTCATGTGCGGACCGTTGTCCGTGGAATAGAAGACGAGCGTGTTGTCCGCGATGCCCAGCTCGTCGAGCACGTCGAGAAACTTGCCGACGTGCATGTCATGCTCGACCATACCGTCCGCGTACTCGTCCTGACCCGATATGCCGCGCAGCTCGTCCTTGACGTGGGT
>CAYUKE010000237.1:0-5303 GCA_964445185.1 uncultured Geminicoccaceae bacterium | reverse complement strand
CCGTCTTCGCGAGGTGCGCGTGTTGGCGGTTGAGCGCGATGCAGCGCTTGCCCGTCTGCTAGCGGCCAACATCGTCGCTAATCGCCTCCAAGCATCGGTGCAGCCGATCAGAGCCGACGTCGCCGTTGCACCCTTGGCAGACGCTGCCGCCGACGCGGCGATGACCAACCCGCCGTTTCTCTCGACGCGACATGGCACGGCGCCTGCGCTTCCCTTGGGAAGGGCCGCCCGCACCGAGACCTCGCTGCCCCTCGCAGCCTGGATGGAGCGGACGGTGGCGCTGGTCCGGCCTGGCGGCGTCGTTGTCGTCGTGCACCGCGCCGATCGGCTGGGCGAGCTGCTCACGAGCCTGCCGCTCGCCGTCGACATTCTCCCGCTCTGGCCGCATCGCGGCCGGCCGGCGAAGCGCGTGCTGGTGCGTGCGCGGACGGCGCGGCGCGCGCGCGCATCGGTTCTCTCGGGACTGGTGCTGCACCACCCGGATGGCCACTTCACGCCCGAGGCAGACGCCGTGCTTCGCGGCGTTTGCGAGCTTTCCTGGGAGTGAATATGGAAGAGAGCGCGGCACCTGCGCGCCGATTCTGGTGGCGGCGCAAGCCCGTGGTTGTCGCGGTGCGACTAGAAGGTGTCATCGGTAACGGTCTGGGCCTCAGCTTCAGCCGGGTTGAGCGCGTGTTGACTGCCGCCTTCCGCGCTCGCCGAACCGCGGAGGTCGCGCTCCTTGTCAACAGCCCGGGCGGCGCGCCGGTTCAGGCAGCGCGGATCCACGATCACGTCCGCTGGCTCGCGCGGCATCACGGGCGAAAGGTGACGACGTTCGTCGAGGATGTCGCCGCGTCCGGCGGCTACTGGATCGCGCTGGCAGCCGACGACATTGTTGCCCATCCGAGCTCGATCGTCGGCTCGATCGGCGTCATCTCCGCCGGCTTCGGTTTTGATCGCGCGCTCGAGCGGCTGTCGATCGACCGGCGCCTCTACGCGACCGGCGCCCACAAGGGGATGCTCGATCCGTTCCGCGCTGAGAACGACGGCGACGTGGCCATTTTGCGCGGGCTGCACGCCGACACCTACGAAGCCTTCAAGACACTGGTGCGCGAGCGGCGCGGTGCGCGACTACAGGAGACAACGGAGTTGTTTGACGGGCGTGTCTATTCCGGCACGACGGCGGCGAAGCTCGGCCTCGTCGATCGCACGGGCGACGCGTCGACCGTGCTCCGCGAGCGGTACGGCGATGACGTCCGCGTCCGTGTCGTGGCACCGCGCGCTCGGCCCTGGTGGCGACGGTTGCGCGGCGAGGGGGCCGAGCGGCTGTTGCTGAAGCTCGAGGAACGGCTCTGGTGGCAGCGATACGGGCTTTGACGGCGTCACCGCCGTCGCGGAGATGAGCGTTGGGCCTTTCGATCACGCAGATCCTCTTCACCGTCGTCGCCGTCATCGTCGTTTGGCGCGTCGTCGGCTTTCTCGAGCGCCGGCGCCAACGCGCTGACCAGGAAATCCGACGGCCGCGGCAGGCGGCGGTCGAGATGGATGCGTGTCCGCACTGCGGCACCTTCGTCCCGCGAGGCCGACGCTGTCCCCGATGCCGGGACGACCGGTGAGCCGCCGCCCTGTTGACCGGGCCGCGGCCGGTTCATAGTGTCCGCTCGCATCTCAACGACTGAAGGCGTTAGCGTGCCGGGGCCAAGCTTCCAGGATCTCGTCCTCCGCCTCCAGCGGTATTGGGCCGACCGAGGATGTGTGATCCTCCAGCCCTACGACGTTGAGGTCGGCGCGGGAACGTTCCACCCGGGGACGACGCTTCGGGCCGTTGGTCCGGAGCCGTGGCGCGCCGCCTACGTTCAGCCGTCCCGTCGGCCGACCGACGGTCGCTATGGCGAGAATCCCAATCGCCTTCAGCACTATTACCAGTTTCAGGTGCTGCTCAAGCCGTCTCCGCCGGACCTGCAGGAGCTTTACCTCGAGAGTTTAGCCGTGCTCGGCATCGACGCGACGCTGCACGACCTGCGGTTCGTCGAGGATGATTGGGAGAGCCCAACGCTCGGCGCCTGGGGTCTCGGCTGGGAGGTGTGGTGCGACGGGATGGAGGTGTCGCAGTTCACGTACTTTCAGCAGGTCGGCGGGATCGACTGCGAGCCTGTGTCAGGTGAGCTGACCTACGGCTTGGAACGGCTCGCGATGTATGTTCAGGGCGTTGAGAATGTCTACGATCTGGATTTCAACGGCGCCGGCGTTCGCTACGGCGACGTGTTCCTGCAGGCGGAGCGCGAGCACTCGGCCTACAATTTCGAGCTGGCCGACATCGCGGCGCTGCTGCGCCACTTCGTCGATGCGGAGAACGAGTGCCGGGCCGTGCTGGATCGTGGCCTGCCCCTGCCTGCCTATGATCAGTGCCTGAAGGCGAGCCACCTCTTCAACCTGCTAGACGCCCGTGGCGCGATTGGGGTCAGTGAGCGAGCGGCGTACATCGCGCGTGTGCGGGCGCTCGCCAAGGGCTGCTGCGAGTCGTGGTTGGAGACGCGGCTCAAGGCGCTCGCCGCCTGATGCCCGATCTCTTGGTGGAGCTTCTCGCCGAAGAGATCCCGGCAAGGATGCAGGCCGACGCCGCGACTGCGCTCGGTCGGGCGCTCGTCAATGGGCTTGCCGAGCGTGATATGGCGGTCGCGCCGGATGCGATCCACACGCACGCCGGCCCGCGCCGTATTGCCGCGGAGTTGCGCGGTGTGGCGGCGTCGGAGCCACGCCGGCAGGTGCGGCGTCGAGGCCCACGGGTCGACGCGCCGGAATCCGCGCAAGCGGGCTTCCGGCGGTCCCTCGACGACGTCGCGCACACGCTGGAGCAGGTCGACGAGAAGAAGGGCCGCTTCTGGGTTGCCGTGGTCGACGAGGGCGGCGCGCCAGCCGCCGACGTCATCAAGTCCCTCCTGGAAGGGCTCTTGCCGAGATTTCCATGGCCGAAGTCGATGCGGTGGGGTGAGGGCGAGGCGCGCTGGGTTCGTCCGTTGCGCCGGATCGTCTGCCTGCTCGACGACACCGTCGTGCCCGTGCGCTTCGCTGGCTTGGTCGCTGACGATCTCTCCGAAGGTCACCGCTTCATGGCGCCAGGCGCGGTGCACTTGGCGGCGCCTGCAAGTTACGCGGCAAGACTGGCGGAGGCTCGTGTCCGCGTCGACCGCGAGGAGCGGCGGCGCCTGATCGCCGACGGCGCTGCTCGCCTGGCTGCGGGCGCGGGCCTGGCGGTCAAGGATGACCCTGGCTTGATCGATGAGCTGGTTGGCCTTTGCGAGTGGCCGGTGCCGTTGATCGGGATTATCGACGAGGGTTTCATGACGCTTCCCGAGGAGGTGTTGACGACCTCGATGCGGCGTCACCAGAAGTACCTCGCGCTCCAGAAACCGGACGGTCGGCTGGCGTCTCGCTTCGTTGTCGTCGCGAACATCGAAGCCGCCGATGGTGGCGCTGCGATCGTCGCTGGGAACGAGCGGGTGCTGCGCGCCCGGCTCTGGGATGCGCGTTACTTCTGGGAGACCGATCGGAAACGTCCTCTCGACGGCGGCGCCGAAGCACTAGAGCGCATGGTCTTCCACACGCAACTCGGATCGATGGCCGAGAAGGTACGCCGGCTGGAGCGTCTTTCCGGCATTCTTTCGCGCCGCCTCGAAGATGTCCCGATGGATCTCGCCGAGCGGGCGGGGCGCCTCGCCAAGGCCGACCTAGTCACTGGCATGGTTGGCGAGTTTCCCGAGCTGCAGGGCGTCATGGGCGGGCACTACGCACGTGCGGCCGGCGAGCTCGAGGCGATTGCGGCAGCGATCAGCGAGCACTATGCGCCGCAGGGGCCGAGCGACCGTTGCCCGCGGGCAACACTCTCCGTCGTGGTGGCCCTGGCCGACAAGCTCGACAGTCTGACCGGCTTGTTCGCCGCCGGCGAACGGGCAACCGGCTCAGGCGATGCGCTCGGCCTCCGTCGGCTCGCGCTCGGGGTCATCCGGCTGGTGCTCGAGAACGACCTCCGTCTCCCCCTTCGCACGCTGATCAAGGAGGCGCACGCGGGCTACCCCGCCAGCTTGGGCTTGCCGCCCGCGAGCGATGTCGCGAGCGAACTCATGGCTTTCGTCGAGGACCGCTTGCGGGTGCATTTGCGAGGCGAGGGCCTCGAACCGGATCTGATTGGCGCCGTCTTCGCCCGGGGCGATGACGATGACGTCTGGCGGCTCCGCGCCAAGGCCCTCGCGATCCGAGCCTTTCTCAGCACGCCCGAGGGGACGGATCTGGTCGCCGCCTATCGGCGCGCCCGCAACATCGTACGGATCGAGACGCGCAAGCTGGAGGTCGATCTCGACGCGCCGATTGACGCGCAGCTTATGGATGCGCCGGCAGAGCGCCACCTGGACGCGCAGCTCGCGGCGATCGCGCCCGCGCTGCAGCTGGCTTTGGAAAACGAGCAATTCGAAGACGCCATGGCCGGTTTGGCCACCTTGCGGCAACCGGTCGACCGGTTCTTTGAAGAGGTGCTCGTGAATGTCGAGGATGATCGGGTGCGTGCCAATCGGCTTCGGCTGCTCGCCCGCCTAAGCCGCTTCCTCGACGATATCGCCGCCTTCGAGGTCATCGACGAGCCGCGACCTGCGGCCTGATTGGGGATGGGACATGGTGCAGTGGGTCTACCGCTTTGGTGACGGGCGTGCCGACGGCGCGGCCGGGATGAAGATGCTGCTCGGCGGCAAGGGCGCCAATCTCGGAGAGATGGCGAGCCTCGGGCTGCCGGTGCCGCCTGGCTTCACGATCTCGACCGAGGTCTGCACATACTTCTACGATAACGGGCGGAAGTACCCGGACGATCTCTCGGCCCAGGTGCTGGCCGCGATGGAGTCGCTTGAGGCGTCCATGGGCGCGAGCTTCGGCGACCCGCAGAACCCGCTCCTGGTTTCGGTGCGCTCCGGCGCGCCGGTGTCGATGCCGGGGATGATGGATACGGTTTTGAACCTTGGGCTCAACGACCAGACGGTCGAGGGGCTGATCGCGAAGAGCGACGACCCGCGATTCGCCTACGACAGCTACCGTCGCTTCGTGCAGATGTATAGCGACGTCGTCCTCGGCGTTGACCATGGGTTGTTCGAGGACGCGCTCGACGACGCCAAGCGGAAAGCGGGCGTCACGCAAGATACTGAGCTCGACATCCCGGCGCTGCAGACGCTCGTCGGCTTCTATAAGGACACGGTGAAGCGCGAGACTGGCGCCGCCTTCCCCGACGACCCGCTGGAGCAGCTCTGGGGCGCTGTCGGTGCTGTCTTCGGCTCGTGGAT
>CAYUKE010000236.1:0-5307 GCA_964445185.1 uncultured Geminicoccaceae bacterium | reverse complement strand
GCGTCGCGCGCATCCGCGTGGTTGGGCCACCCGGGCGCCGCGCCGAGCCCCGGCTTCACGCGCGCCGGCGCACGGCCGGCTTGTCGCCTGCGCTCACGCGGCGCGCCGTGGGCGGAAGAACCGCGCGACGGCGCCGCCGCCGGCGAGCAGCTCGGCCGGCGTTCCGGTGGCGACCACCCGATGGTCGGCAACGAACCAGAGCGTGTCCATCAGCCGCGCGAGCGCCAGGTGGTGGGTCACGATCAGTGTCGTCGCGGCTTGCGCCCGCACCAGCCGGTGCAGCCTGTCGGTGCCGCTCGGGTCCAAGGCGTCGTCCGGTTCATCGAGGAGCAGCAGCGCGGGCTGCGCGATGAGGGCGCGGGCGAGCAGGACGCGACGGACCTCGCCGTTGGAGAGGTTGCGGCCGCTTTCCGCCACGGTCCCCTGAAGGCCCCCGAGACGTTGCAGGACCGGTCCCAGCCCGACCTGGTAGGCGGTGCGCTCGATGTCTCCGTCCCCGGGACGTTTGGCGCACCCCATGGTCAGCGCCCGCCGGAGCGTGCCCTTGAGGATTGGCGACCGCGACCCGGCGAAGGCGATCTTGCTCAGTCGCTCGCGTCGACGCAGCGCGCTGACCTCAACTCCGCCGAGCGTCACCGAGCCGGCTTGTGGCCTGTCGAGGCCGGCGGCGAGCGCGAGCAAGGTCGACTTGCCCGCGCCGTTCGGTCCGACGATCGCGATCTTCTCACCCGGTGGCGCCATGACGTCGAAGGCGCCGCCGCCGCTGAGTCGCGTGGCTCGGAAGCTCAGGCACGATGGTGCCGTGCCCGCTGGCGCAGCGCGGCCGCTGCCCCGCTGGACAGGTGCCATGCTCAACACCTCGCGGCAGCGGTCGCGTGCCACGACCCAGGCGCGGCGGCGATCCCAGGCGTCGGCGAGCGCCCGGAGCGGATGGATCAGCAGGCCCAAGGCCGCGAGCGAACCTGCCGCCTCCGCGGGCGAGGCGCCGCTGGTCCAGGCCGCATACAGGAGCGCCGCGGCCGCCGCGCCGGCCACGACGTCGGGCACCGCCTGCAGCGCGGCGAAGCGCCGTGTCCGCTCGATAGCCGCTCGGATCAGTGCATTGGTGCGTTGGCCCAGTCGCGCGCACTCGATCTCGAGCCTTCCAAGCAGCCGCAGCTCAGGCGCGAAGGGCAGGCGCTCCGTCATGTCGGCCGCCAAACGCGCGGGCGTGGCGCGGAGGCGGCTATGGGCCGGCGCGAGCCCGCCGCCCGCCAGCGCCATGATCGCAAGCCCCAGGGCCAGCGGAAGAGAGGCGGCCGCACCGAGCACCGGATCGAGCATGAAGAGCACGACGGTCGTGAGCGGGATGACGATCGCCGACGAGATCAGCCGCGCGAGGCCCTTGGCGATCCAGCCGCGGACCGCCTGGAGATCGCCGACGAAGCGGCGCGCCAAGGCGCCGGCGCGCCGCTGGGCAACCTGGCGTTGCGACAGCCGGCTGACGTGGCGAAACAGCGCCAGCCGAAGCGCGGCGGCGTAGTCCTGGCCCACGCGTTCCGCCAGAATGCTCTCGGCGACGCGCAACGCGGCGATCCCCACACCGCTCAGCGCGAGCGCGAGGAGAGGACCGACAGGGACTCCCTCTGGCGCGCTCAGGCCCGCGAAGATGTCGCGTGTCGCGAAGGCGGCGACGCCGGCACAGCCGGCTTGGCCGAGGGCGAGGAGCGCCACCTTGGCGATGGCACGCCCCCGGCCCTCGGCAGCGATGGGCGGCAGTGTGCTCATGCGGCTGCTCGCCAAGTCGCAGCCGAACCCGCCCGAACGCGTGCGAGCAAGGCGGTGGCACCCGCCGGGTCCAACAGCTCCTCGCGCGCTAGCACCGGGATGCCGGTTGCCGCTTCCGCCTCTGCCGCGGCGAGCGAGGAACGGCTCAGCAGGCCGGTGACGGCGACTGGCGGGATACCTGCCTTGGTCAGCCAGCTGACGCCGCCAGCCGCGGCGAGGGGGTCACCGCCGGCGAAGACAAAGCCGTCGAACAAGCGCCGCGCCCGTGGCGAGCGAAGCAAGGCCGCGGTCTCGGCTTGGAAGACGCCATCGGCGATTTCCAGGACGGCCACCTCGGCACCGTCGTCCGCCGCGTGCGCTAGGGTCAGTTTCAGTGCGGCTTCGAGGCGGGCCAGCGGCTGGCGATAGGTCGACACCATGCCGGCATCGGTGAAGTCCGCGACGAAGGCCGCGCCCGCGTCGGCGTAGGCGTGAACGTCGCCGAATGCGCCCGTGCCCGTGCCCTTGATGGCGGCGACCCGTCGGCCGGCCCTGACCAGGCCACGAACGAGGCTGGCGGCGGCCGTCGTCTTGCCGCTGTTCATCGCCGAGCCGACGATGCCGATCACCAGGGGGCGCGCGTCGTCGGGCGCGGGCGGCAGTGCGAAGTCGGCGACGTTGACCGCGACGCCGGACGCATCGGCGACGAGGCCGATCGGCCGAATGCGGGTCGGCCGGTTCATCCGTTGGTGGCGCTCGCGCATGGTGCCGACGACACCACCGCCGGCGAGCAGGTCCGCACCGTTTGGCGCGATCGCGGCGATGCCCTCGAACTGATCGCTGGCATAGCGGTCACCGCAGACGGCGACGATGAGGTCGTGCTCGTAGAGCTCTGCGTACCGCCCGGAGGCGAGCTGCAGCCGGCGGTGCGCGCCGACCTCCTCGACGCGACCGAGGACGAGGTCGCCGGAGATGGCGCGGGCGACATCGCGGTCGAGCCCGTGCCCTTGAGCCTGGTCCACCCGCCGCGTCGTGAAAGCCCACTTGGCACGCCGAGACAAGGAGCAGATCGAAGAACCCTCACTAAACATGATCAACCTCCGATTGCGGAAAGTGGTTGCGGGATGCAGCAGACAACCGCGCTTGGCCGTCACTGGATTGCGGCAGCACGATCGCGTCGAGCCGGCCGCGGCTGATGCACTCGCGGAAGTCGTGCCGGCAGCCGTCGAGCACGTGCAACGCCACCCGCGCGGTGACGTCCTCGTCCGCCGCGGACGCGCGCAAAGCTGCCGTCCATCGCTGTGCCCTAGTCAAGCGATCGACGCCCTGCTGGCCGTCGATCGCCGGTCCCGAACGGGTGTTCTCGTCGACGACGTCGTCGCGGCCGCCGACGATCACGTCGATCGGGAGGCCGAGGAAGTCGCGCAGGTTGGCGCGGCAGCTAGCGCCGAAATCCGGGCGCGGCTTGTTGCTCGCGCCGAGGCCGTAGGGGAAAGGTGCATTGTCCGGGAACGTGTACCAGCCGGCAGCAGCGACGCTGAGGCGACTGACGCGGTGCGGATAGAGCCAGGCGAAGCGGTGGGCGAACTGCGCTCCGCCGGAGTATCCGAAGAGCGCGAACTTCCGTGTCGCGAGGCCCTCCTCGGTGGCCAGGCTGTCGAGGAGCGCCAGCAGCGCGAGGTCGGGGCGGCTGGTCGAAACGGCACGCTGGTAGCGGGGGTGGTGCCGGTGCGTGAACAGCGGGGCGATGACCGGCCGGCCAAACGCGGCTGCTCGGTCCGCGACCAGACGAGCCAGCTCCGCCGCGCCCCGCAAGAACCCGTCGACCGCCCCCAGTGGTTCGGCGCCGCGCCGGGCGCTCTTCGGCAGCGCGAGCCAAACCGGAGGCTCGCGCCGCCCGCGGCCCGGTCGCTCCAGGATGACGACTTCGTCCGGATCCCCAGCGGGTTTCCGGCCGGAGGCGGTGGGAACGTCGACCAGCATCGGATCACGCCACCGCGCTGCGGTTGGGAAATGCCTCAGCGACGCGCGAACTCGGCAGGAGGTCGAAGATCATGTGGATGCGGTCTTGGTCGCCGTCGTTGTGCGCCTCGTGCAGTTGGTCGTTGTCGAACCACCACAGCTCGCCTTCGCGCATCCGAACTTCCTCATCGGCCGCCTTGAGCCACGAGCCGTCGGTGGACTTGAGAACCAGGTGGTAGCGATTGCGCAGTCGGTAGTATTCGCCGCGGTCGATGTGCGGATAGACCCGCCGCCCAGCCGGCAGACAGACGATCTTTGCCCGGCTAAGGAGGCTGTCGAGTTCGCCCGCGAGTTGCTGGATGAAGCCACGAGCCACCGGATAATCTTTCGACGCCGTGGTCCAGCGGCTCTCGTGGACGTCGGATCGCTTCTTGTCGCCGACGGCCGATTTCCGCAGGCCCCTTAGCGGGATGGCCAGAGCTTCCCGCTGCACCGCGATCTTGTCTTGTCGACCCGTGACCGCCGCCCATGCGTCGTCGACGCTTGCAATCTCGTCGAGGAACGGCCGTGGATCGACGTCGGCTTTCACCAGTTTGAAATACTGCATCGCTTTCCTCCGTTTCCCACTGTTCGTGTTCTCACCGCACCGCTGATGAGCAACAGATGCGCCTGACAACGCGGCGGGTCACCGTCGTATTCCAACTTAATGTGCGCCATGCCGTGCAGTTCATCTGGCGGAGCTGCGCATTCATTTCTCTTTTAGGTGGCATTCATGCTTCAGGGCAGCGAGCGAGGGGGCGTGGTGGCTCGGGAATAAAGCGACGAAACTGACGTTGCTTGAACACCCGCTTGCGGGTCGCGTGAAATGACTTGCCGATGAGGATTCTGACCATGCTGACCACCGCTCGCCTAAGACGGTCTGCGCTGCTGTGCGGCGCTTCGTTGTTGCTGATCGGGTGCGGCCCGCTCGACCGTGCGCCTCTGGCTTCCAGTGGTTCGTTCGACGGACCGACACAGCCGGAAACCGTGGCGCTCACCGCCCCGTTGGCGCCGCTTCCCAAGCCGGCCGCGCCGTTGGCTTCGGATTTCTCGTACCAGGATCTGCTGACGGGAGAGACGAAGACCATGTCCGTGTCCCGGCTTCGCGCCGATGCCGTCAGGGTGCGTCAGAGTGATGGTTGCGTCTGGACGCGATGGGGGGACTGGTTCGCGCCGTCGGACAGCTGGGCCGCTTGTGGCGAGAGCCGCAATTGGAGCACCGGTGAGGCCCGGGTTCGCCCAAGCGGATCGCTGTGGCCGCTTCGCGTCGGGGCGGTCGCCCGCTTCGATCGCGACGCCGTCTCCCACACGGGGCGCAGCTACAGCCGCGAGACAGTCTGTCGGGTCGTTGACGCGGTCGCCGTGAAACGCGAAGGGCACGCGGCGACGCCTGCCTTCGTCGTCGACTGTAGCGACGGAAAGCGTGTGCGGACGACCTGGTACGCGCCCGAGCTAGGCCCGATCGCGTTCCGCAAGTGGCATGAACAGAAGGGCGTCGAGGAAGCCTGGGTCAGGCTCTGAGCGCCCTGTCGGCGCTCGGGGATCAGCGAAGATCCCCGA
>CAYUKE010000235.1:0-5349 GCA_964445185.1 uncultured Geminicoccaceae bacterium | reverse complement strand
CGGGTCGCGCCGAAGACCTCGTTGAACGTGTTGGCGCCGGCGCCGAACTCCGGCGTGTTGGTCTTGCCGAGGATCACCGCGCCGGCCGCCTCAAGCCGCGCGACGCTGCGGTCGCTGACTTCCGGCACATGATCGCGGAAGACCCGCGAGCCGTACGTGGTGCGCACCCCGCTCACATCGTGGAGGTCCTTCACGACGATCGGCAAGCCCGCGAGCAACGTGTCGGCACCGGCAAGGCGGAACGCATCAGCCCGCGCGCGCTCGGCGCAGATGGTTGGCACGGCGTTGACCGCCGGCTCGACCGCGGCCATCCGCTCGAGCGCCGCCTCGACCAGGTCGATCGGCGCCACCTCGCCACGCTTAAGCGCAGCAACCGCCGCGCGCGCGCTCATCGCCAAGTGCTCTGCGCTCATTCTCGACCTCCCAGCCCTCCGGCTTCGGTCGCGATCGATCGCGCCGCAGCCACTGCACGTGTCGGCAGGACAACCGCGCCCGCCGCTCCTACATCCGGCGCATGATCCCGATCCGCGACACCGTCTTCTGCCGCATCCCGCCCGCCGCGGTGATCGGTATCATCCTCCTGAATGTCGCGGTCTTCCTGCATGAGCGAAGCCTGCCCTGGCCGCTCCAGCGAGGCTTGCTACTCGAATATGCGCTGATCCCGGCGCTGTTCACCGCGCCAGGAGGGTTGCTGCCAGTCACCGGTGTCGATGCCTACGCCCGGCTGGTCACCAGCACGTTCCTTCACGGCGGCTGGCTGCATCTGATCTTGAACATGTGGACGTTGTGGCTGTTCGGCTGTGCGATGGAAAGCCGCCTCGGCCGCGTGCGTTTCGTCGTCTTCTACCTAGCCTGCGGCATCGGCGCCGGCGTGGTGCACGTCCTGTTCAATCCAGGCTCGCAGGTGCCGACGATCGGGGCGTCGGGTGCCGTCGCCGGCGTCATTGCGGCCTACGCTTGGTCGTACCCCCGCGCGGAGATCAAGGTTTTGATCCCGATTGTGATCTTTCCACTGTTCGTCGACGTCCCGGCGATCGGCTTCGCCCTTTTCTGGTTCGCGTTGCAGTTGCTGCAGGGCTACGCCGAGCTGGTGCAACCCGCCTTCGGCGCCGGCATCGCGTGGTGGGCGCACGCTGGCGGCTTCATCACCGGCGTGGTGTTGCTGAGGCTCCTCGCCCCCGACGAGCGCCGGCCGCGCCCCTGGGACCACTTGCGCAAGGGTTGACGTCAGCCGCGCGCGGGAGGATCGAACGGCGACCTGCTGCTGCCGAGGAACTGCTGCCATCATGCCCCACGACCTGCTGATCGCGCCCTCCATCCTCTCCGCCGACTTCGCCCGCCTCGGCGACGAGGTCGAGGCGGTCGACCGGGCGGGCGCGGACTGGATCCACCTCGACGTCATGGACGGCCACTTCGTCCCGAACATCACCTTCGGACCGGAAGTCGTGAAGGCCATTCGCCCGCGCTGCAGCAAGCTCTTCGACTGCCACCTGATGATCGAGCCGGTCGATGCCTTCATCGGTCCCTTCGCCGAGGCGGGCTCCGATCTCATCACCGTCCACGCCGAGGCCACGCGCCATCTCGACCGCTCGCTTCAGCTCGTCCGCTCGATGGGCAAGCGCGCCGGCGTGTCGCTCAACCCGGCGACACCCGAGAGTGCGGTCGCCTACGTGCTCGACTCGATCGATCTGATCCTCGTCATGACGGTCAACCCGGGGTTTGGTGGACAGGCGTTTCTGCGCTCGCAGCTGGAGAAGATCCAGCGGCTTCGCGCGATGATAGCAGGGCGACCGATCCGCCTCGAGGTCGACGGCGGCATCAACGCCGACACCGCGCGCGAGGTCACCGCTGCCGGCGCCGATGTGCTCGTCGCCGGCTCGGCGATCTTCAAGACCCCGGACTACGCCGCCGCGATCGGCGCGCTCAGAGCCGCGGACCCGGGGACGCCGACCGTCTGAGTGCCTGGTCGACGACGGAGGAGCGCGCGTCGCAGGGATTCGATCAAGCGGCCACCCACTCGATGAACATCCCATGGCCTTCGGCGGCGGAGATGGGCCTGAGGTTTTCGGCTGACGCGAGGGCGATTCCGGCAACGAAGGTGCCTTCGATGGTGCTCGCGTCGAGCGTCGGGTCCAGCGTTGCGAGTTCCGCCCGTGTTCGAAGACGGACCGTCTGCATGCGGCCGCAGGTCACGTCAAAGCCGCGCTCGGTGACGCTGACTGAGCCGCCGACGATCGAGGCGACGAGGGCGGCATCGCGCGCCGCGTCATCGGAGACCAGGTAGACGGTACGCAGCCCAAGCGCGCCATTTCGATGCGCTTGATAGGCGGGCTTCCAGAAATGCTCGGGCGCCCGGTTCTGGCAGGCGAAGAAGGCGACCTCGCACCGCGCACGAGGCTGCACGAACACCAGCTCGAAGCCCAAGGTGACTTCGCTGCCGTCGGGCAAGCGCGCGCGGCGCTGGAAGCCAAAGGGTGCGAAGGTCGGCAGGTCGGCGGCGACGAACCGACGGTGGTCACTCGCCGCATCCCGGCTCGCGAAGGCGAGCATCGACGGCCCCTCGCGCCGTTCGAGGAAGCGGCGATTGTGATCGCCGAAGCCGAAGAACGGCGGTTCGTCGGCGAACCGGTGGCGCGCCAGCGTGGCGGGTCGGTCGACCTCGAGCAGCTCGATGAAGCTGCCTTCGCGCAGTTGGACGAGGCGGTTCGCGGTGCCCATCCGCACATCGTGCGCGGCCCGCGGCGTCAGTTGGAACCCCAGCGCCTCATAGGTCGCGGCAACCGCGTCGAGGTCGTGGACGGTAAGGACGACATGGTCGACAGCTAGCGTGCACGACAACACCGTCTCCCGTCAGCTCATGCCGCCGCGGGCGGCGAGCGCGCGCCGCTGCCTACCTTCGGCGTCGAAATTGTCGTCGTCGAGCCAAGCATGGAACGCTCTCGCGATCATCGGCCACTCCTCATCGATGATGCTGTACCAAGCGTGGTCTCGATTGCGGTCCCGGTCGACGCGGGCCTGGCGGAAGACGCCCTCGAAGGTGAAGCCGAAGCGCTCGGCGGCGCGTCGCGAGCGGGCGTTGTTGGCGTTGCACTTCCACTCGACGCGGCGATAGCCGAGGGTTTCGAAGGCGTAGGCCGCAAGCGTTCGGATCGCCTCGGTTGCGGCCCGGGTCCTTTGCAGACTTGGGCCGAAAAGCAGATGGCCGATTTCGATGACGCCCGCGTTCGCGTCGATGCGCAGAAAGCTCGCGAGCCCCGTCGGTGCGGCGCCGGTCGGGACGACGGCGTAGAAGATCGGATCGAGGGCGCCCGCCTGCCGCCAGAGCCATGTTTCAAAGGTCGCGGCATCCGGGAACGGACCGTAGGGCAGGTAGCGCCAGAGCTCAGCATCGCGCGGCTCGCCGTGGGTCGCATCGAAGAGCGCACCAGCATGCTGCCTCGGGTCCAGCGGCAGGAGCGTGACATGCCGACCGCGCAGCTCGGCCCGGGCCGGCACGAGCGCACCGCGCCAGCCGAGCGTAGGGCCCAGCGCGTCGTCGTCCTCCGTCATTCGGGGATCAGCATCGGCGAGGTCGCTTGCACTGGCTGGACGCATGGTCTTTGACACAAACGAACCATGGACCGGAGCCGCAGCCGTGTCACGCCTCGCCCGCGCCGTTATCAACCCTCGCGCCGGGGGGCTCTTGCAGACGGAGGCGGCCGAGGTCGCCGAGGCCCTACGCAAGGCTTGGGAGCGGTGCGGACACCGTCTCGACCGTGTCGAGATCGACGCCGACGTCGATGCCGCAGTCGATCGCGCGATGGCGGGCGGACCGCTGGACGTGCTCTTCGTCGCGGCCGGCGACGGTACGGTGCGGACCGCGGTTCGCCGTCTGCTCGGTAGCCGCGCCGCGCTCGCCGTGCTGCCGCTCGGGACCTTCAACCTGCTGGCCCGCGATCTCGACGTGCCTCTCGACTTCGCCGAGGCCGTGAGCGCGCTCGCCGAGGGCGAGACGACGCGGATCGACGTGGCCTGGGTCGACAACGAGCTGTTCTTGTCGGCGGTGGCCATCGGGCTCGGCGCCGAAGCGTGCGCCGTGCGCGAGGTCGTGCGGGATGCAGGTCCGCTCGCCTGGCCCGAGGTCTTGTTCGACACCGCCATGCGCTTCGCCGATGCCCAGCCGATCGGCATGCGCCTCGACGACGGCCGGCGTCGGCATCGCTGGACGAGCCACGCCGTGTTCATCGCCAACGGGCCCTTTCGCCGCTCTGGGTCGCTGCTGATGCGCCGCTCGTCCCTTGCCGGTGGCCGCCTCGCTCTCTACGCCCAGCGCAATCCGAGCCGCTGGCAGGCGCTGTTGACGCTCGCCCGCGCACGGCTCGGCGGCTTCAGCCGGAGCGAGGTCATCGACGAGCGGCTGAAGCAGTTGACCATCCAGACCAGGCCCGAACGCGTGCTCGCCACCATTGACGGCGAGCTGTCCGAGCTGGTCTCGCCGCTCGAATTCCGCGTGCAGCCAGGCGCGCTCCGGGTCCTACGCCCCCGCCGCGCGCCCGCCGAGGTGACGGTCGCGCCCACCGTCGGCGTGGTGCCGGCAAATTAGTGGCGCGAGCGCTTCAGAAGGTGCGACCGATTCCGGGGTATCGGCAGCAACCCGCCGACCCGATCGACGCGTTGGTCGCATTTCTCGGCTCGCGCCGTCACGGGCGCGCGTGTGCCCCGGCGAGCGTTTGACGTTGAATCCGTCGATGGGTAACCAGGCGTCGTCTTCAGGCGAGCGCACCGCGCCGCCCTCTTCCCTTTGCAACTTCGTCGACCGTGGAGAGGCCCATGTGCGGGATTTGCGGCGAGATTCGCTTCGACGCCCCGGCCGAGGTCGGCGCTGTCGTCCGGATGACCGAACGCCTGGCGCCGCGCGGTCCCGACGCCGCGGGTTTGCTCGTCCGCGACGGTGTGGCCCTCGGCCACCGCCGGCTGAAGATCATCGACCTGTCGGCGAAGGCCGAGCAGCCGATGACAGACCCGGAGCTGGGCCTTTCCGTCGTGTTCAACGGCTGCATCTACAATTATCCGGAGCTGCGCGCCGAACTTGAGAGCCGAGGCTACCGCTTCTTCTCGACCGGCGACACCGAGGTTTTGTTGAAGGCGTATCACGCCTGGGGCTTGGACTTCCCGAAGCGGCTGCACGGCATGTTCGCGTTTGCGATCGTCGAGCGCGACAGTGGTCGCGTCGTGCTCGGCCGCGACCGTTTCGGCATCAAGCCGCTCTACCTCGCCGAGACGCCGGGGCGCCTGCGGTTCGCCTCCTCCCTGCCGGCCTAGCTTGCCGCCGGTGACGTCGACACCGACCTCGATCGCGAAGCGCTCGCC
>CAYUKE010000234.1:0-5357 GCA_964445185.1 uncultured Geminicoccaceae bacterium | reverse complement strand
GTTGACGCCGTCGCGGTTGCCCTCGCCGTTCGCGGCGTTGTGCTTGCCGTCGTATGAGACGAGGTCGTTGAGCGTGAAACCGTCGTGCGCGGTGATGAAGTTGACGCTGTTGACCGGCAGGTGGCCGCTCCACTGATAGAGGTCGGCGCTGCCAGCGAGGCGGCTGGCGACCGACCCCACCAGCCCCGCATCACCCTTCACGAAACGACGCAGGTCGTCGCGGTAGCGGCCGTTCCACTCGCCCCAGCGGTAGCCGGGGAAGTGGCCGATCTGGTAGAGGCCAGCGGCGTCCCAAGCCTCGGCGACCACCTTGGTTCCGGCGAGCACGTCGTCGAGTTCGATGTTCCAGAGCACCGGCGGGAACGCCATCGGCGCCCCGTCGGGACCGCGCGCGAGGACGGAACCCTCGTCGAAGCGGAACCCGTCGACGTGCATCTCCTCGACCCAGAAGCGCAGGCAATCGAGGATGAACTTGTCGCCGATCGGGTGATTGCAGTTAAAGGTGTTACCGCAGCCCGTGTAATCGAAGTAGTATTGCTTATCGCTGTCGACAAGATAATAGTAATTCTGATTATCGATGCCCTTGAACGAAAAGACCGGGCCCTGATGATTGCCCTCATCGGTGTGGTTGAAGACCACGTCGAGGATGACCTCGATGCCGGCGCGGTGCAGCGCCTTCACCATGTCGCGGAACTCGTCGAGATGACGACCGGCGGTCGGCGCCACGCAGTAGCCCGGGTGCGGCGCGAAGTAGCCGACGGTCGAATAGCCCCAGTAGTTGGTGAGCCGACGCCCATCGACGAGACGCGCCTCGCTGTCGTCGAACTGGAAGACCGGCATCAGCTCGACCGCAGTGACGCCAAGCGCCTTGAGGTAGGGGATCTTCTCGACCACGCCGGCGAAGGTGCCCGGCGCCGCGACGCCCGACGTCGGCGATCGCGTGAAGCCACCGACGTGCATCTCGTAGACGATGGTTTCGTTGATCGGCCGCCTGAGCGGGCGATCGCCCTCCCAGTCGTAGGTACCTGGATCGATGACCACCGAGCGCATCGCGGTAGCGACGTTGTCGTCGGAGCCACAGGCATCGCCGCGGCGCCAGAGCGTGGTCGTGTTGCCGCGCGCGTAGGGATCGATCAGGACCTTGGCGCGGTTGAAGCGCTGCCCGGCGTTCGGGTCCCATGGACCGTCCACCCGGAACGCGTAGTGCTGGCCGGCGCCGACGCCACCGACATGCACGTGCCAGAAGTGGAAGGTGCGGTTGGCTTTCGGGTCGAGGCGCACGACCTGCGCGGGCTCGACCGCATCGTGCCCGGCAAACAGCAGCAGCTCGACGGACGTCGCGTGTTCGGAGAACAGCGAGAAGTTGACCCCGCCATCTCGGCAGGTGGCACCCAGCGGGAGCGGCTGGCCGCTCGCGACCGCGGACGACACCTCCGCCTCGCCACTCGGACGAGACGTTTCAATTATAGGTATATCCATGCCGTATTTCTCTCGCGTTCTACGCGAGTTGGGTATCGGAGACGGCGAGCCCCCACAAACGCGACTTTTGGACAATGTGGCGGTCGGCGTGTCCGGTGGTCAGGCTAGGCACCCCGGAACAGCGCCCGTAAGCGAGCTGCGCAGGCTACAGCAACCTGAGCAACTTCAGGTAGCGCGCAGCCGGCCACCGATCGTAACCCGACGACTCGCACGCGCCGCGCGCCACTGCATGGGACGTATCGTCGATCGTTTCTGGCATCACGATCGTCATGCTGCTGTCGCGCGGACGCTGCTCGGCGAACGCGATCATCATGCGCCCGACGCGCCGCCGCCGCGCAACGCGTGTCTGGGCCTGCGTGTAGCAGGCCGGGCTTCCACCGGCCTGCGCACGAACTAGAAGCTCATCACCTTCGTCGTCGGCAGCGCCAGGATCTGATGCAACTCCGGCCCGGACGGCTCGACACCGGCGATACGGTCTTCCACCGACAGCCCCGCCTGTCGGGTGCAACCCTGGCAGAGAAAGACCCGCGCACCATCGGCAACGAGATCGACGATGAGCTGCTGCGGCGTTTTCCCGGTCAAAGCGGTCGTGTGCTGCGGCACATTGCTGTTGGCGATCACCACCGCCCGGACATTCAAGAACACCACAAGATCTCCGCCAGTGATGTTCATAAAGTTGCGCCCGAACTGTAGCGCCATCTGCTGTTGCCAGACATCGTCGCTGGTGAGGTTGAGCAGGAGCGTCGGCTTGTCCTGCGCTCGAGCGCCAACCGTGGCGAAAGCAAGCAAGATGACGGCGAGCATCATCGTCGCGGGTTTTCTCAACTCAGTTCTCCCCAGTTTGCATCATTAAGAAAACCCTGTGTGGCCAGGCACCCTGCCAGCCACCTATGCGGCGCTCACCCAATGGCAGGGCGGACGCGATCCAAGCGCCCAAACACGTAGACATCGTTCGCGTTCGTCAGCTCTGCCAAGCGGAGCATCGCCGAGTTTCCCGCTCGGTAGGCGGCGCAAGAAGCCCTTTAACCACTACCACGCGCACCGCATTTTCAGATCAGGTCAGCGACCTGTAAAGCCCACCTTAATGCGTGCTCCAACCAGCCTGCCGTCGATGCGCATCTCGGAGAACCTTCCTCCGCTTAGCCTCCGACCGCTGCCACGCCCCGGCGCCGACGGCGGTGCCGCCTGAAACAAGCGCCTGTCGCCAAGGCGGAACCACTGGCGCCTTGTATTGGCTAACCACTTGCGTTCGATTAGCTGCTAGTTTCACATCTTCTGGCCAGCAATCCTGGAAGGACTCCGCATGGACCAGTTCAGCGGCGGCTGCCTATGCGGACGCGTCCGATTCGTTGCCGAAGGCCTCCCCTACCGTGTCGGGCTTTGTCACTGTCTCGACTGCCGCAAGCATCATGGCGCCCTGTTTCACGCCTCCGCGGTGTTCCCTGAAGATGCGGTGCACGTCGATGGCGAGACACGCGCCTATGCCGGGCGGTTCTTCTGTCCCCGCAGCGGCTCATCGGGCTTTTCGCGCAGTGCCGACGAAATCGAAGTGCACCTGGGAGCCCTCGACGCGCCAGACCAGTTGACGCCGACCTACGAGCTTTGGACCAGCCGTCGCGAATGCTGGCTGCCGCCGTTTCCGCTCAAGAGACGATTTGTCCGCGATCGCGAGGCGACGGGCCGCGCTGAGGCGTAGGCCTCGGCCCGGCCGATGCCCAAGAGCCATCACCGCCGCCGCCGTTCGCGGTGGGTGATGTAGAGGCCGCTGGCGATGACGATCGCGGCGCCGGCGAGCGTTGCGGGGTCGGGCCAGGCGTTGAAGAGGAGCGCGCCGTAGACGGTGGCCCAGAGGAGCTGACTGTACTGGAACGGGCTCACCAGCGCGGCGGGGCCGTGCTGGAGGGCCTGCCA
Source organism: uncultured Geminicoccaceae bacterium (assembly GCA_964445185.1). GTDB lineage: Bacteria > Pseudomonadota > Alphaproteobacteria > Geminicoccales > Geminicoccaceae > JAAAPF01. Next base: position 1,967 of record CAYUKE010000234.1, on the reverse strand, counting down.
GATGGCGAACTGAGCGGTGCCGGTGAGCAGGCCGGCGACGACCAGCAGCGCCAGCAGGCGGGCGTCGAGGCTCGGCGGGTCGAGCAACACGGCGGGCGCCGTGACGAGCAGCGAGAGGCCCATGATCGCCGTGAGCTGCAGGCCGCCGCCGGCGCGCCGGCCGATGACGCGGGTCGTCAGCATGGCGAGCGCGGCGCAGAGCGCGGCCCCGGCGGCGAAGCCATGGCCGGCGCCGAGGCTGGCGCTGCCGGGCCGGAGCATGACCAGAATGCCGGCGAAGCCGACCAGCACCGCCGCCGTCCGCCGCCAGCCGACCCGCTCGCCCAGCACGGGCACCGAGAGCACCGTCACCCACAAGGGCACGGTGAAGATCAGCGCGTAGGCATCCGCGAGGGGCAGCCGGGCAAACGCGTTCCAGGCGCAGAGCGAGCCGCCGGTGAAGAAGGACGCGCGCAGCAGCACGAGCCGCGGCACCGTCGTCCGCAACGCGCCAAGCCCGCCCTCGCGCCACAACGCCAGCGTGATCGCCGGCGCAGCGAACAGCGCCAAGAAGAAGGCCATCTGCACTACGGGTAACTCGGCGCTCGCGAGCTTCACCAGCGCGTCGACCGTGGCGAAGGCGGCGAAGCCGACGAGCGCCCAGGCGACGGCCGGCCCCGTCGCCGCCGCCGGCAAGCTCGGCGCTATCCGCTCGGATATGCGGGCCGGCCCCGTCATCCTGTTCACCCCTGAGGCGCGGCGCGCGTTCTAGCCGGCCCGCATCCCGCATGTGCGCGTCGCCACACGCCGCCCGACCGAGGCTCGACCAACGTCGCATCTGTCAGCCGCGACACTGCGCGGCGGCGTAACAGCAACCTCGGACCGGAGACTCCAAGGCCATGTCTAGCAATCCCGTCGAGTACACGTCGAACACCACCGCCACCAGCGCGACGGAAGAGAGCGCAACTGCATCGAGCGACCTCTCCTGGCTCGCCGGCGCGAGCGGCCTCAGCACCATCGGCGCGATCCTCCCCATCGCCAGCCCGGTCGGCTCCGCGCTGAGCCTCGCACTCGCAGCGAACTTCGCCGCACTCCTGTCGGCCAGCGGTGCCGACACGAATGCCGGTGCCAACGAGAGCGTTGCCGAAGAGGGATCGGCAGCCTTGCCGTTGAGCGTCGCGTGGGCGGCCCCGGAGGTTGCCACCGTCGACGTCGACCTCGTCCTCTGAGCCGAACCCGCGGCCGCCGACGCCGTTCGGTGGCCGCCTCCGCCTTCAGGTCGACCGAGACACCCGGGCAGCGCCGTGCTAGCTTGCCTTTGAGATCATGGTCCTAGACAGCATCCAGGGCCGGATTGCGAAACGAACCCAAAACGCGCAATGTTCGCTTTTATGATCAATGGCTTATGGGTGAATGACGACGCCTGAACCCGACCTTTCGTCGAACGTTCCGGAATACGCGATCAGCGAGCTCGCCGGCGCGCTGCGACGCACGGTCGAGGCGGCCTACGGCTTCGTCCGCGTCCGAGGCGAGGTCTCGAAGTGGTTCGTGTCCCGCCAGGGCCACGCCTATATCACGCTCAAGGACCACAGCGCCGTCCTCGAAGCCGTCTGCTTCAAGCCCCGCCTCGCCCGGCTCGCCTTCAAGCCCGAGGAAGGGTTGGAGGTCGTCTGCACCGGCAAGCTCTCGACCTACGCCCAGCGCTCGCAATACCAGCTCATCGTCGAGGAGGTCCGCCCGCATGGCGCCGGCGCGCTGCTGGCCCAGCTCGAAGAGCGCAAGCAGCGACTTGCCGCCGAAGGCCTCTTTGCCGCCGAGCGCAAGCGCCCACTACCGTTCCTGCCCGAGGTCATCGGCGTCGTCACCTCACCCACCGGCGCCGTGATCCGCGACATCCTGCACCGCCTCGCCGACCGCTTCCCCAGGCCCGTCCTCGTCTGGCCGGTCACCGTCCAGGGCGAGCGCTGCGCCGGCGAGGTGACAGCCGC
>CAYUKE010000233.1:0-5392 GCA_964445185.1 uncultured Geminicoccaceae bacterium | reverse complement strand
TCCTCAAGGCCGAGCCGGGCGAGCTCTTCATGGTGCGCAACGTCGCCAACCTCGTACCGCCGCATCTGCCCGATCAACAGCACCACGGCACCAGCGCGGCGCTCGACTTCGGCGTCAACGCGCTGCACGTCGAGCATCTCATCGTGTTCGGTCACGCCGGCTGCGGCGGCATTCGCGCCCTGCTGACACGCGACCAGACCGAGATCGATCGCCCGGGCTTCATCCATCCCTGGCTCAACATCGCCGACGAGGCGCGCCGGCGGACCCTGCTGATCGCACGCGAACGCCCGCTCGAGGAGCAGTTGCGGCTGCTTGAGGAGGAGGCGATCAAAACTTCGCTCGCCAACTTGCTCAGCTTCCCATGGATCGAGGAAGGGGTGGCGGAGGGTCGGCTGCGCGTGCACGGCTGGCTCTTCGACCTGCACGACGGCGAGGTCCGCGCCTACGTGCCGGCGACCAACACCTTCGAGCAGCTCACCCCCGAACTCGCCGCCGAACTGTCGGTTCTGGCAGGCGAGACGGCGTAGGCGCCAAGCTGCTTGTCTGGCTGCTCGGCCCCCCGCGATCACAGGCGATCACGTCAAGCTGGCATGAGACGCCGACGCGAGGACAGCCGGCGATAGCCCACGATCCGAGATCAAGGCTGCGGGGGCCGAGCCTTCGGTGAGGACCGTGTCTGATCGTCAAGGGCACGTTCGACGGCCGCCCGCCTGGGCCTGCTGACGACCATTTGCGCCTCGCGTGGCTCTAGAGGCTCCGGCTGCCCTACACAACGCGACTGATGCGGCCTCGGAAGCGCTGACAATGAGCGCCCCGACGCTGGCCTCTGAGCGGCGGCGCACCGAGCCGCGATCTCCTGATCTTCTTGGTGGACTGGCACGTAACGCGCTGATGGGGCCAAACCTGAGCACCGTGGCCCGAAACACAGCGGGACCGACCGCGCATATCCTGAACGTGGCATAGGCCGTCGGCCTACCCATTGACTGCTCCCGATCGCTGCCGTCGCCACCGGCGGTCTCACCAAGCTGGCGGACAGCATCGCTGTCATCCCGCTCCGCAGCTGGCCCCATCGCCAAGCGTGCACCGACTTGGCGAGGACCGCCCTGCTCAACCCCCGCGTCGTGCTGAATTGCGCTCCGCCGGCGGCACGATGCTCCGCCGATTTTGACAGCTCGTCTTCTGCTGGCAGCGAGGGACAAGAACCACAGGTCGACACCGCATCTCACCGCTTTGCCTGATTCGGTTGACGCTCTGGCGACCGGCGCGCAACGGTGCGGTCCTTGGCCACCGGATGAGATTCCCACGAATGTCGATGCGTCCTTTGCTTGGGTTCACGGTGTCGCTGATGCTGGTGACTTGGGCATGCCTTGCGTTCGGCCAGGCGAACGACGACGAATCGGAACCGTTGCGGCCGCCCGATGTGTCGAGCCCGCAAGGGACCGTGCAGAGCTTCGTCGAAGACGCTCGCGAGGCCGTCGAGAGGTTCGCGGAAGTCGGCTACCGCGACGCTGAATTCGCGCGACTGCGCGAGCGCGTCTTCCGGACGCTCGACCTCAGCCAGATTCCGCCGGTCAATCGCGTGGATCGCGGGACCGAACTGGCGGCATATCTCGTCGAGATATTCAACCGTATTGATATACCTCCGTTGGCGGAGATCCCCAATGCTGAGCAGGTTGAAGAGACGGGCATCGACCGCTGGCAGTTTCCGGGTACCGAGATCTATATCGCGGAAATACGAGAGGGAGATTTCTCCGGAGATTGGAAATTCTCTTCTGAAACTCTTAGAAGACTTCCAGATTTCTATGAATATTCAAAGCATTTGCCGCTTAAAGCCGACCCCATTCCATTCTCGATTGACGCCTATCGCTATAGTCCGGGTTCACTACTACCGATTTCGTGGGTCGATTCGCTGCCGAGTTGGGCGGATGAGGTCGTTGCTGGCCAAGCGGTGTGGCAATGGCTTGCTACCGGGCTCTTCGCAGGCGGCGCCGTCGTTCTCTTCGTCGGTCTCCACCTGATCGGTCGCCGCTGGGACTTTCGCCGGCGTTGGAACGACCGGCCGGCTGGGCACCTGGGCCGACTCGCTCCCACGCTACTCGCGATCGCGCTCTACTACCCCGCCACCGCATTTATCGAAGACGGTATCAATCTCTCGCGGACGCCCCTATTCGTGGCCCAATTGGTTCTCACCGGCCTGGTCTACCTCGCGATCGCGTGGGCAGCGATATTGATGCTGAATTCCGTGGGCGAAATGATTATTCGCTGGCGGAAAGTCGCTGAAGGTACCGTTGACGCACAATTGACACGTATTCTCGTGCGCTTTATCGGGGCTCTTGTTGTTATCTACTTCGGTTTGTTGTTATCCGAACAGTACGGTGTACCTGCCGCGCCGCTCATTGCGAGCCTCGGCGTCAGCAGCCTTGCCGTGGCATTGGCCGTGCGCCCAACACTCGAGAACATTATTAATGGTTTTATCCTCTTTGCGGATAAGCCCGTTCGGGTTGGCGAATTCTGCGGCTTCGGCAGCGAGGTGGGCACGGTCGAGCGGATCGGGTTGCGCTCAACGCGCATCCGCTTGCTCGATAGGCGGGTCTTGACGATCCCAAACTCTGAATTCGCCACCATGCAGATCAGCAACTTCGCCCGACGCGATCAAATCCTGCTGCACACGACAATCGGCCTGCGCTACGAAACCACACCCGACCAGCTGCGCTTCGTCCTTAGCAGGTTGCGAGAGCTGTTCGTCGCCCATCCGAAAATCTCTCCGGATCCTGCGCGCGCTCGTTTCGTGAATTTCGGTGCCTATTCTCTGGATGTTGAGCTGTTTGCATATGTAGATACCAATGACTGGGGAGAGTATTTGGGGATTTGCGAGGATGTCAATTTACGGATCATGGATCTCATTGCAGAGGCAGGCACTGGCTTTGCTTTTCCGTCGCAAACCGCATACTTGGCTCGTGACGCGGGGCTGGATAGCGAGAGGACCAAGCTCGCTGAAGCAAGCGTTGAGTCTTGGCGCGCCGAGACGCAGTTGCCGTTCCCGTCGATGGCGCCGGAACGTGTCGCCGAACTCACAGACTCGCTCGACTTTCCGCCAGTGGGTTCACAGCGCTATCGGCAGCCGACGCCGACCGCTGGTGACGACGCTGGCAAGGTGCGTTCGCCGGGTAGATGGCGTTCGTTTCGCCGATAGTGCGGAGCCCAGATCTCCCTTTTTGAGCAGCGCCCATCTCGCTTCAGGTCTTAAGTCGCCCAGCCAATCTCAGCTGACCGTTCGGCGGGTAGCAACGCTTCGGAACCCGAAAGGTTATTTGCGCGGCTACATCTATTCTCGCGAGCATCATGCTGCGGACGGGGCGCCGCCACTTTATGCCAGCCTTTTGTCGCGAAGCCGGTAGCGGCATCAACGCGCGAACACACCTAGAACATGCCGCTTCTGAAGGCCCCCCCCCACCGTCGTGCGCGCGGCCTCAGCTCGATTCTTGAGCTGGCAATAGCGGAGCGTGTTCGACGACCCGTCGCCAGTCCGCCACCGTCTCGCAAGCTGGATCTGGTTGGATCTCGGAAGCGCGTCCGGCATCCATCGTACTGACTTCAATACAACCTCTTGCCCCAGCGCTCGGCTCATCAACGCCTCGGCCAAGGTCGCAGAGATCGTGTATGGCTGGCGTCGGCGTTCCCGAGATCCGGCCGAAGCCCAGGCAAGCGGCGTTCCCCTCTAGGTCTTGCAGATCGAGTTGCCGCCGTCGGCGAGCATCGCGGTGCCCGTGACGAAGCTCGAGCGGTCGGAGACGAGGAACAGGGCGGCTTCGGCGATCTCCTCCGGCGCGGCCATCCGTTTGAGGGCGTGCAGCTCGGCGATGGCCTGCAGACGCTCGGGATCGTCGCCGGCCATCGGCGTACGGGTGCCGCCCGGCAGCAGGGCGTTGACGCGGATGCCGGCCGCGCCCTGCTCGGCGGCGAGAACCTGGGTGAGCCCGATCAGCGCCGCCTTCGATGCCGCGTAGGCGCCCATGCCGGGCAGCCCGATCGTGTGGCCGACGAAGGAGGAGGTGAAAACCACGGACCCGCCGCCCCGGCGCTGCAACGCCGGGACCTGGTGCTTGGCGGCGTAGAACGCGCTGGTCAGGTTGGTGGCGATGACGTCATGCCACGTCGCCGACGCCATCTCGGTGAGCGGACCAAGCTCGCCCGTGATCCCTGCGTTGTTGAACGCCGCATCGAGCCCACCGAAGGCGCTCTCGGCGCGTGCCACCAGTTCGGCGGCATAGCCTTCGTCGGTGACGTCGCCGGCGCAGTAGACGGCGTGGCCGCCACGCCCGGCGATTTCCTCGGCCAGTGCGGCGAGCGCTGCTTCCCGGCGTGCGCCGAGGACGAGGCGCGCCCCGTTCGCGGCGAACAGCGCCGCCGCCGCGGCGCCGATGCCGCTGCTTGCACCGGTGATGATCACGCTCTTGCCTGCGAGCATCATTGTCGGAAGCCCCCGCTCAGTTGCGGTGCTTCCGATAGGCTCGGACGCGGCGGGCTTCCCCCGGAGTCTTGCGCTCGAAGTCGCAGGCGCCGCTAGACGCCGCCGACGCGCCAGTCGCGGACCTCGCCGCTGCCGATCAGGGCGGGGTCGAAGGGCGTTGTCTGGTACATCTCGTTGATCCAGTTGCCGAACAGCAGGTGTGCGTAGGCGCGCCAGCGGTTGACCGGCGGGCGACTAGGCTCGTCGCCCGGATAGTAGTTGAGCGGCACCTCGACGTCGTCGCGCGTCTGCAGATCGCGGCGGTACTCCTGCTCGAGCGTGTGGGTGTCGTACTCGAGGTGGTTGAACATGAAGACGTGGCGGTTCGCCGGGTCCTCGACCAGGCACAGGCCGGCGACGTGCGAGCTGGCGAGAACCTGGAGGCCGGCATCCGTCGGCAGGTCGGCGAGGCGGACCTCGGTGTGGCGCGACACCGGCACCAGGAACTCGTCGTCGAAGCCCCGCAAGAGCGGCGAGCGGGCGCCGTTCTCGGCGGTGACTCGGTGCCAGAAGATGCCGAAGCGCTTCACCGGCAAGGTGTGTTTGGGCACGCCGTGGAAGTGGTGGAGCGCAGCCTGCGCCCCCCAGCAGATGTTGAAGGTCGAGTGCACGTTGTCGCGCGACCACTCGAACAGATCCTGCAGTTCCCGCCAGTACTTGACGTCCTCGAACTCGAGCAGCTCGACCGGCGCGCCGGTGACGATCAGGCCGTCGAGCTTCTCGTGGCGCACGTCGCGCGGGGTGACGTAGAAGCGCTGCAGGTGCCCCGGCTCGACATTGCCCGGGCTGTAGCTCTCGGTGGTCAGCAGGATCAGCTCGATCTGCAGCGGCGTGGCGCCCAACAGCCGGGCGAGCTGGGTCTCGGTCTTGATCTTGTCGGGC
>CAYUKE010000232.1:0-5429 GCA_964445185.1 uncultured Geminicoccaceae bacterium | reverse complement strand
CCGCGGGCGTGGGCGGCATCGATGAGGGCCGCCAGGGCTTCGGGCCGGCCATAGGCGCTGTCGGGCGCGAACGGCAGCACGCCGTCGTAGCCCCAGTTGCGGCGGCCGGCGAAATCGGCGAGCGGCATCAGCTCGATCGCGGTGACGCCGAGGCCCGCCAGATGGTCAAGCTTCGCCTCGACCCCGGCATAGTCGCCGCTCGGGCTGAAAGTGCCCACGTGCAGCTCGTAGAGCACCGTCTCGTGCCAGGGGCGGCCGCGCCAGTCGGTGGCCGCGCGCGCGAAGTCGGTGGCGACCACCTCGCTCGGCCCGGTAACGTCGTCGGGCTGAAACCGCGACGCCGGGTCCGGCACGCGCAGGCCGGCCACCTCGAACAGGTAGCGGCTGCCCGGGCCGACGCCGGTGACCAGGCCTTCGTGCCAGCCGTCGGCCGACGCCGTGAGCGGAAAGCGCTTTTCGGCCGGACCCGGCGCGATGACGACGTCGACGTTGGCCATCGCTGGCGCCCAGAGGCGGAAACGGACACCTTCCGGCTCGATGACGGGGCCGAAGCGGTAGACCTCGGGTCTAGTCACGTTCGGTCTCCGTTCAGCCGCAGCAGGACGAGCGTGCGATTCGCCATGGGATAGGAGTCGATCCGCCCGAGGTCGGTCGCGATCTCCGGCATCGCTTCGGGCTGGTCGGTGGCGACCGAGGTGTCGAACACGCACCACCAATGCGCCGGGGGAAGGGCGAAGCGAATAGGCTCGGCGCCAGCGTTTAGGATCATCAAGAAGGTGTCATCGGGCTCGGGAATGCCCCGGTCGGTCACGTGCATTTCGCCGGCCTCGCCCGAGATGAGCATGCCGAGCGCGCGGGCGTGCCCGACGCCCCAGTCGCCGTCGGTCATCGGCTCTCCGTCCGGCCGCAGCCAGAGGACGTCGCGGACGTTGGTTCCCGGGATGATGCGGCCGACGAAGAACCGCTCGCGGTGGAACACCGAGTGGGTGTGCCGGACGCGGAGCAAGCCTCGTAGATATCGATGCAGCGAGCGGGCCGGCTCGAGCTGAAAGACCGACCAGTCCATCCAGCTCGTCTCGTTGTCCTGGCAGTAGGCGTTGTTGTTGCCGAGCTGCGTCCGGCCGAGTTCGTCGCCGGCGACCAGCATCGGCACGCCTTGCGACAAGCACAGCGTGCCGAGGAAGTTCTTCATCTGGCGCAGACGGAGGGTGCGGATCTCGGGATCGTCGGTCGGGCCTTCCACGCCGTGGTTCCAGCTGTGGTTGTTGTCGTGGCCGTCGCGATTATCCTCGCCGTTTACCTGATTGCGCTTGTGGTTGTAGCTGACCAGGTCGGCGAGCGTGAAGCCGTCGTGCGCGGTGACGAAGTTGATGCTCGCCCAAGGCCGCCGACCACGATGGTCGTAGACGTCGGCCGAGCCGGCGAGCCGCGAGGCGAGTTGTCCGAGCTGACCCCCGTCGCCTTTCCAGAAGCGGCGCACGCAGTCGCGGTACTTGTCGTTCCATTCGGCCCAGCCCGGCGGGAAGCCGCCCACCTGGTAGCCCCCCATACCGGTGTCCCATGGCTCGGCGATCAGCTTGGCGTTGGCGAGCTCGGGGTCCTGGGCGACCGCGTCGAGAAAGCCCGCATGCTGGTCGAAGCTGCCGTGGACGCGCGCGAGGGTTGTCGCCAGATCAAACCGAAAGCCGTCGACGCGCATTTCGCCGAACCAGTAGCGCAGCGAGTCGGTGACCATGCGCAGCACCGCCGGGTGTCGCAGCTCCAACGTGTTGCCTGTGCCGGTAAAATCGTTATAGAAGCGCTGGTTGCCGTGAACTAAATAATAGTATGATCGGTTATCGATGCCTCTGAAATTAATAGTCGGACCAAGATGATTTCCCTCAGCAGTATGATTGTATACAACATCAAGTATCAATTCTAAGTTGTTGTCATGGAGGACCTGGGCCAGTGTTTTGATTTCAGATATGCCATTGCGTCCGAGATATTCAGGGTGTGGGGCAAAAAAGCCAATCGAGTTGTAGCCCCAGTAGTTGCGAAGGCCACGCTCGACGAAAACGCGGTCGTGCAGGAAGGCATGCACCGGTAGCAGTTCGATCGCGGTGACACCGAGATCCTTAAGGTAGTCGACGACGGGCGCGCGGCTGAGCGCGCCGATCGTGCCGCGCTCGGCTGCGGGCACCTGCGGGTGCCGCATCGTGAAGCCCTTGGCGTGCATCTCGTAAATGACGGTGGCGTGCCACGGCCGTGGCGACGGACGCTCGCGGCCCCAGGTATAGGCCGGGTCGACGACGACGCTCTTGGGGACGTAGCGGGCCGAGTTTCTCCGGTCGAAAGAGAGATCGGCATCGGGATGACCGACCGTGTAGCCGAACAGCGCGTCGTGCCATTCGAGGCGGCCGGCCAGCGCCTTGGCGTAGGGGTCGATCAGCAGCTTGTTGGCGTTGAACCTATGTCCTGCGTCCGGCGCGTAGGGGCCGTGGACGCGGTAGCCGTACAGCTGGCCCGGCCGAACGTCCGGGAGGTAGCCGTGCCAGATCTCGTGCGTCATCTCCGGCAGAGGGATGCGATGAGTCTCGCGGCGGCCGCGCTCGTCGAACAGGCACAACTCGACCTTCGTCGCGTGCGCGGAAAATAAAGCGAAATTAGTTCCGGCCCCATCCCAATTTGCGCCGAGCGGATAGGCCCGGCCCGGCATGACGCGCAGATCGACAGCCAAGCAACGACTCCCCAATGAGTGCCATACAGTGTCCGGCAATACCGCACGCGGATCAAGTGTTGCGGCGCTCGAATGGCAACGCGCCGGGCGAAAGGACAATGACGAGGGGGACTACGATCGTCGAGTTCTTCTACCGTTTGCTATCCTATAGATTCACTCGATCGCTCAACTGCGAGGTGGTGCGGCGCCACGGCGCTTCAACAAGCCGCCGAGCAGCTTGAGGTTGCGCGCAGTCCCACAACCGCAGACGGACGCTCTCGTTCGGCCACGGCGGTGCCGCTGACGCCGCTCAGCCGAGCGCCGCGCGGACCGGCCCGAAGCTCCGCCGATGATGTCCAGTCACCCCGAAGGCGAGCAGGGCGCGCCGGTGCGCCGCCGTCCCGTAGCCGGCGTTGGTCGACCAACCGTAGGCGGGATAGCGCTCCGCTAGTCGCTGCATCAGGGCGTCGCGCCACGTTTTGGCGACGATCGAGGCGGCGGCGATGGCGTTCACCTTGCCGTCGCCACCGATCACGGCGGCGGCCTCGATGCCGCCCAGGTCCGGCGCCTCACGCCCGTCGATCAACAGTTGGTCCGGGCGCAACGGCAGGCGCTCGACGGCGCGACGCATGGCCAGGAAGGTCGCCACGCGAATGTTGAGGCGATCGATCTCGCTGACCGAGGCGACGCCGATGGCGGCTGTCGCCACGCGCGGCGAGGCGAGCACCGCGGCCAGTTCGGTTCGGCGCTCCGCCCGCAGCGCCTTGCTGTCGGCGAGGCCGTGGACCTGGCGATGAAGCACCAATGCGCAGGCGACGACCGGTCCGGCCCAGGGACCTCTGCCGACCTCGTCGACACCCGCGATCAGCCGGGCCATGAACGATCTCCATTTGGTCAGTGTGCGCGCATCCAACCGGCAGAATGCAGCCGAAGGTTGCGTGAAGCCACCGCCAACGACGCGCCTGACCTGGCGTCCAACCCCTGGCGGCGGCCGCGGCGGCGGCCTAAACGTGCGCCACGACAGCTGCACAGGAAGCCCATGACACGAGCGCTCTTCGGCACCGACGGTATTCGCGGCACGGCCAACCAGCATCCCATGACCTGCGAGGTCGCGCTGCGGTTAGGCTACGCGGCCGGCGCCATGTTTGCCAACGGGCGGGCGCGGTCGCGCGTCGTCGTCGGCAAGGACACGCGCCGCTCCGGGTACATGCTGGAGCCCGCGCTCACCGCGGGCTTCGTCGCCGCCGGCATGGACGTGACGCTGCTCGGACCGCTGCCTACGCCGGCCGTCGCCTATCTCGTGCCGTCGCTTCGCTGCGAGCTGGGTGTGATGATCTCGGCGTCGCACAATCCCTTCGCCGACAACGGCATCAAGCTTTTCGGCCCTGATGGCTTCAAGCTCTCGGACGAGATCGAGGCGGAGATCGAACGCCGCATGGCGGCGGCGCCGGTGCTCGCTGCCAGCGAGGCCCTCGGGCGGGTCGATCGCCTTGAGGGCGCGATCTGCCGCTACATCGAAGCGCTCAAATCGACGTTCCCTCGCGAGATCACGCTCCAGGGTCTCAAGATCGTCGTCGACTGCGCGCACGGTGCCGCCTACCGCGTCGCGCCGAAGATCCTCTGGGAGCTCGGCGCCGAGGTGATCGAGATCGGCACGGCGCCCGACGGCTTCAACATCAACGCCGGCTGCGGGTCGACGGCGCCAACTCTGCTGCGGCAGCGCGTGATCGGCGATGGCGCGGATTTGGGTCTCGCCCTTGATGGCGACGCCGACCGCGTCGTGATGGTCGACGAGACGGGGCAAGTGATCGACGGCGATCAGCTCATCGCGCTGATCGCGCGATCTTGGAGCGAGCGTGGCCGCCTGCACGGCGGTGGGGTCGTTTGCACGCAGATGTCGAACCTCGGCCTGGAGCGCTTCCTCAGCGCCCTTGGGCTCAACACGATTCGGACGAAGGTCGGCGACCGCTACGTGGTCGAGGCGATGCGCGCCGGGGGTCACAACGTCGGCGGCGAGCAGTCGGGGCACATTATCCTCGGTGACTACGCCACGACAGGCGACGGCCTGCTCGCCGCTCTGCAAGTGCTGGCCGTGATGGTCGAGCGCGGCAGGCGGTTGTCCGAGGTCAGCCGTGCTTTCACGCCCCTGCCGCAGCAGATGCGCAATCTCAGGGTGCCGCGGAAGCCGGATATGACGCGCCCGGAGATCGCCAGCGTCATCGCCCAGGGCGAGGAGCGGCTCAACGGTCTGGGCCGCCTCCTCGTGCGGCCGTCCGGGACGGAACCTGTGCTCCGCGTCATGGTCGAGGCCGAGGACGAGGCGCTGCTCGCGTCGGTGCTTGACGAGGTCAGCTACGGGCTCGAAGCGGCGATCTAGTCGACCTTCGCGCGGCTTGCGCGAGCATGGCTATTCGAGGATTGGCGGGCGCGACCGGCGGTCGTCCGCCGGCGTCACGTGCATCCGTGCGAGAGACACGATGACCAGTGCGCGCCTCGCCTTCCTCGTCGGCAGCAAGATCCTGCTGCTCGGTTCCGCTTTTCTTGCGATTCGCGTCCTACTCGTTCCCGCCTGAGACGCCTCAGGCGGCAGCCAGATCGTCGAGGGTCGGTCCCAGTGGCACGATGCCGGTGGGGTTGATGGTCTTGTGACTCCCGTAATAGTGCGACTTGATGTGGCGGAAGTCGGTGGTCTCGCGGAAGGCCGGCAGCGACCATAGCCGGCGCAGATAGGCCT
>CAYUKE010000231.1:0-5457 GCA_964445185.1 uncultured Geminicoccaceae bacterium | reverse complement strand
CGCGGACGAAGCCGCCGGTGATCGTATTCGAGCCCTCGCTCGCGCCGAAGACGAACAGCACCGGCGCGTCGTTGATGGGCAGGATGTCGAGCGTGGCGGCGACGGTGACCGAGAGTTCGCGCTCCAGATCGCCATCGCCGATGGTCACGTCGAAGACAGCCGCGCTGTCATCGTTGGGCGCCGGTGTGAAGCTCCAGGTGCCATTGCCATTGTCCACCAGGGTGCCTTGGGAGCCGGCCTGCAAGGTCAGCGCCGTGACCGACAGGATGTCGCCATCCACATCGGCCGCGCCGGTTCGCGTCAGCAGCTCGGCCTGGGTGATGGTCCGCACACCCGAGTCTTCCTGGATCGCGTCCAGCGTCGCCGGGGACGCCGTCGGCGCCTCGTTCACATCGGTGACGAGGATATCGTAGGTCGTCGTGCCGACGCCGCCCAGGCCATCCTTTGCCTCAAGGATCAGCTGGTAGGCGCCAATATCGGGGTCGTCCAAAGCCCGCGCCGTGGTGATCGCGCCGGAGACCGTGTCGATGGCGAAGATGCCCGCCGCGTTGCCGCCGATGATGTCGTAGGTGATCGCGTCGCCGTCTGCGTCCGTGGCTGAGGCCCGGCCCACAAGGGTCGTCCCGGCCGGCGCCGTCTCGGCAACCGATGTCGGCAAAATCGGCGCCAGCACCGGCGCGTCGTTGACGCCATTCACCGTGATATCGACAGTTACCGTGTTCCCGTCCACGCTCCCGTCATTGGCGGTGTAGGTGAAGCTGTCGGACCCATTGAAGTTGGCCTTTGGCACGTAGTTGAATGATCCGTTTGCCTTCAGGCTCAGCGTGCCGTTGGCGACGTCGCTGACGAGGAGCGCCGTCAGGACGTCCCCCTCGATATCGGTGTCGTTGGCGAGCACACCTGCCGCAGCGATGCTCAGCGTTTTGTCCTCATCGATTAAATAGCTGTCCCCCAACGCGACTGGCGCGTCGTTGACGCCGGTGACGGTGACACTAACCGTTGCCGTGGTGTTGCCCCCGTTGCCGTCCGAAATGGTGTAGGTGAAATGATCCATGCCGAAGAAGTTGGCATTGGGTGTGTAAGTTATCGCGCCATCAATCGCTGGCGCGACCGCGCCCGATGCGCCTTGGGTTACAGCGGTGATTGAGAGCGTGTCGCCATCCTGATCGCTGTCGTTGTTCAGAACGCTGATGGTGACGGCGGTGTCCTCATTCGTGTTTGCCACGTCATCGGCCGCGATGGGGTCGTCCGGTACTGGGGTGACAGTGACACTCACCTGGCCAGTCGCCCTCCCGGTCAAGGCGCTCTGCTGGGCGCCATCGCGCACGACATAGCTGAAGCTGTCCTGACCGAAAAACCCAGGGTTCGGGGTATAGATCACGTTCCCGCTGACGGCGTCGATCGACGCCATACCGTTGGCAGGCGTGCTGGTAGACTCGACATTGAGAGTATCGTTCTCGACGTCTATATCGTTGTTCAAGACGTCAATGGTGACACTTGTATCTTCGGCGGTGGTTGCACTATCCGGCGCGGCCACGGGCGCATCGTTGACGGGCGTGTAGTTTACAAAGACTGGGTAAGAACTGCTCGCGCCCTTGTCGTCGCTGACGGTATAGCCGAAGGAGTCACTTCCGACGAAGTTTGCGTTTGGCGTGTAGGTATAGACGCCGTCCGACGTGATCTGAAGCGCCCCGTTGCTCGGGGATCGCGCCGGGTCCGCGGCAAATGTCAGCGGATCTCCTTCCGCATCCCGGGCGGTAAGTATTCCGGAAAACACCTGATCCTCGAACAGGTCTGCGGCGAATGCCCCGCCAAAGGGCGCGTCGTTAACGCCTGTGACCGTTACCGTGACGGTGGCGGTTCCACTGACCTTGCCGTCGGTTGCGGTATACTGGAAGGTGTCGGTCCCGAAGAAATCGAAGGTCGGTGTGTAGGTGAGCGTTCCGTCGCTCTCGATCCTGACCGCTCCGTTGCTGCCTTGGGTAACACTGGTCACTGACAGCGTATCGCCATCCGCATCGCTGTCATTTGTCAGAACTGCGATGTTGATCGGCGTGTCCTCAAGCCCCGACGCAGAGTCATTCACTATGGATGGCGGACGGTTCGGAAACTCAACGGTGACCGTTACCGTGCCCTGGGCAGTGTCAAAGCCGTCAAAAGCACTGTAGGTGAACGTGTCCACCCCTTCGAAGTCAGAGTTGGGGGTGTACACAACGACCCCGTCGGACCTGTTTCGCGTCGAGCCATTGGCTGCCGCGCCGACCGACGAAACCGTCAGCGGGGCGTCTTCAGGATCCACGTCATTCGCCAACACCGGTATCAAGACGAAGTTGTTTGGGCGGATCGTCACGGCGTCATTGGTCACGACCGGTGCGCTGTTCAGCGCCTGCAACTCCACGGCGCCGGCGTCCTGCGCCTGCGTGCCCACGTTTGGCAAGTCGTTTGCGCGCGTGAACCCAGAGCCGCGGGCATCGGACGTCGCGCCAGTCGGCGTTACGATGTCGAGAGCGGGATTATCCGAGGTGGGCCGCAGTGCCACCGTTTTTACGGGGCCGCCGTTCTCTGCGAGCAAGCCGCCGCCGGTCGTCGGATCAATGGCGCGGAACACGCTGGAGAGTGTCGACGCATTGCCTGAGCCGAGGACCAACTCGCCGGCAAGCGCCCCCGCTTGGGTGATGCCCGGCGCCGTGCCGAAGACGTTACCGCTCGCCGTTACCGCGGGGGGGGCGACGTCCGTGCTCTCGAAGTCCGCCCGAACCGTCGCCTTGTTGCCGGCGATGATATTGCCCGTCAGAGTGAAGTTGGGGCCGAGTAATCCCCCAATGAAGATTCCGCCGCCGCTGTTTCCCGCCGAGTTGCCTGTGATCGTGGAACCGACTGCGACAAAGTCCCTCCCTAACGAAGCGCCGATGCCGCCGCCATCGTTGCCTGCCGAGTTATTGGCCAAGGTCGCGTTCTCGAGCACGATGTCTCCAGTAAATCCAGCGTGGATCGCTCCGCCGTTTTTCGTCGCGGTGTTGTTGGAGATCGTCGAATTCTTGACGGTCAGCACCGAGGGCACGCCCGACGGGCTGTTGGCCAAAATGCTGACGCCGCCGCCGTTGGCGCCCGAGCCCATGGCCGCGTTGTCGCGCACCGTGGTGTTCTCCAGTGTGATCGAGTTCCCGACCGTGGCCCTTATCCCGGCGCCGTCCGAATTATTTGGCGCGGCCAAAATGAAGGAGGGGGCGTCGGCCGTCAGCTTGCCGTCGCGAATGTCGAGCCCGCGGAACGTCGCTGTAACGAACTTGGAGCCGCCGCCGTCCACCAGAAACACGCGGTCGTTCGCGTCATCCGCGCCCTCGGCGCTGTCGGCCGAAATGCTGATCCGGTTGCCGCCGTCTATCGTCACGGTCTTGGAAACGGTGACCGCCCCGGTCTGGAGGAAGATCGTCCCGCTCAAGCCGAGATCGAACGTGATCGTGTCACCGTCTTCGGCGTTCAGGAGCGCCTCCCGCAGCGACGTCTCACCGTCGTTCGGGTCGAACGAGTCGTTGAGCGTGTCGACGACGATCGAGCCCGGCGTGAACGGCAACTCGTAGGAGCCGTGGTCGAAGGCGTTCTGACCTGTGAAGCCGACGCCGGGCAGGTCGGCGACCTGCCGAGGGTTCGCTTTTCCGGTCAGGAATTCACCGATGGTCGCGAAGCTGTCGGTCTTGTCGTTGTCACCGTTCAGATCGAAGCCGAACGGGCCGAGCGCGCTTTCGACAAGATTGACAAGCTCCGAGGCGCGCGCCTGATCGAGGGCTGGGTTTCCGCCGTCTCCTAGGAGCGCAACGGTTTGGACGGGCCCGCCATTGTCACCGAGACGGCCGTAATTGAAGACCGGATCGACGCTCGCGAACACGCTCGACGGGGAGATCGAGTCGCTGGAGACGCTGACGCCATCATCCGGCAACGTGCCTCTCGTGATGACGACATTGCTCGAATTGCCCGCAATGTTGTTGCCGATGATAATCGAGTTGTCGATCCGGCTCTCGACCGGTCGCTGATACGTGCTGAAGAACGCGGGTGTGGTATTTTCTAGGTTGTAGAATCCTTGAGGGCTCACCCGGATCCCGGCCCCGTTGTGACCAGTGATCGTTGTGTTGACCACGACCAAATCCGCATAGTCAGCGCGAACGCCGTGGGGTGGCGGACCCGACAACCCGACGGGCGGCGGTGTCAGGCCGTTGGCGACGATTGTGCTATCAATCAGCGTGAGCTTGCCCGGCTCGATCAGGGTCGGCGGTGTGAGGTCGACGAAGTAATCAGGGTTGACACCGTCCAGATGGATACCGCCGGACGCTCTGTTGCCGCCGACGTTCTCGGTGACCGTCGACCCGATCAATGTTATTTCAGACCCGGGCATGCCGTAAATCGCGGTGCCGGAACCCGTGCCGCTCCACCCTCCGCTGTTGCCGCCGTCGGGAAGCGGGAGCCCTTCCAGGCCCGTGTAGTTTTTTGAGAGCGTCGAATCGATAACGACGAGGCTGGCGTCGGTGCCGACGCGAATGGCGCCGCCATTTCCGCTCAGAAACGTGCCGTTGGCTGTAACCAAGGAATCCGACAGCAGCAGCGCGCTGTTGTCGCTGACATGGATGGCGCCACCGCCGGTGCGATTCAGGCCGACGAACGCATTCGACCCGTCCCGAATAACCAGACCGTTGATCTCGACCTTTGCGGTCAGGTTGCTGTTCGGCGGCGTCAGGTTCGCCGTTACACTCTCGGTCGTGGTGCCGATCGTGAAGATCCCGCCGCCATATAGCGGGTTCAACGTGCCTGCCGCATTTTGACCGGAGACTGTGATGTCGGCGACGCCGTCCTGATCGACGTCACCGTTGATTTTCAAGTCGTCTGTGATCGCAATCAACCCGCTGAAAAGTGAACTGCGTCCATCACCATCCGGCCCGAGGAAAATCGTTTGCCCCTTCAACGACGGGTCGAAGACGATCACATCAAGACCTGATCCCGCATTAGCTTGATCAATCGCGGCCCGCAGGCTGCCCGCGCCGCTTTTGTTGGTGTTCGTAACGAGAATCGTCGCCATGGATCGTCCCCTTTGAGCCTTAGAAGATTGCTATCGAGGTACGCGGCTCAGGGTCAAACGAAACCGTGGTGACGAAAGTCCCTTACTCGTGCTGTGACCCCTGATTTTCCGTCCATCTGAAGCTAGAGTCCGGCCCGAGGAGAGGACCGGACGATGAAGCGATCGAAGTTCAGCGAGGAGCAGATCATCGCGATCCTGCGGGAGCAGGAAGCGGGGGCGAAAACGGCGGACATCTGCCGCAAGCACGGGATCAGCTCGGCGACGTTCTACGCCTGGAAGGCGAAGTTCGGTGGCATGGAGGTCTCGGACGCACGGAGGCTTCGCGCGCTCGAGGTGGCCTGCTGCCGGTTTCACGGACACCGAGTTTAGGTGTTTGATGAAATCGGAGG
>CAYUKE010000230.1:0-5474 GCA_964445185.1 uncultured Geminicoccaceae bacterium | reverse complement strand
GCTGCGCCGGGTTTTCCGAAAGGGTGGGGTGCAGGGGCCAGCGTTGATGCCGCGCGCGGCCGTGGCGCACCAGCGCCGCCGCGGCGCTTCGGTCGGGCAAATGGCCCGTGAAGACGACATGGCCCACACCGTGCGCGAGGCGCTCGACAAGATTGCGCGTGCAAGCTCGTTCCGCGCTTGGATCGTCGACGAGCGTCACTCCCGATGCCGGCGACGAGGTGAGGGCGCCTGCGTCGACCAGCAAGGCGGCGAGCGCGTCGCGGGCTGCGGGCTGCAAGACGTCCTGTGCGACGCAAGCAGCGGCAGCTGCCGCGCGGGTTTGCCCGCAAAGTGTGGTCGGTAGGCCAAGGTCGCCGGCCAGCAACGCCAACTCGAGCGCGCGGCCCGCCGCCGGTGCCGGCAGCAGCACGGGTCCGCTTAGGGATTGAAACAAAGCGTCCATCGCCTCCCGCTGGGCTGCCGGCGAAGCGTTGGAGAGCCCGTACGACGCGTCGATGATGGCTGTCGCCGCCGGTGGCGGCGGATCAAACGGAAAGAGATCGCCGGTCGGCATGACGTCGCCGCAGTACAGCAGCCGGCACCGGCCATCATCGAGATGCAGCCAAACGCCGCCGGGCGCATGGCCGTCGCGGCCCGTTTGGATGCGAACATCCCCCAGCTGGAGATGGCCTTGCAGTGGCAGCGAACGTGACTTGACGCCATGCTCGCGAAGAATGGCGGCGGCCACCGTCGGCGTCGCGTAGACAGGCGGGTCGCCCGCGTCGGCTAGAGCGTCGAGGCCGCTCATGTGGTCTGGGTGCTGATGCGTGATGAGAACCGCGTCCACCGCACCGATCGTCTCGAGCGGTGGACGCTGCGTTTCGGTGCGACCGAGATCGAGCAGCAGGCGCTGGCCGCCGATTTCGACAAGGAAGCAGGCGGGAGCCTTGGCGCCGCGGCCGGTGAGGCAGCGCAGCCGTGACGAGGTCATTCCTGACGTTCCGCGAGGCTCGCGCGGATCGAGCCATATCGCTCTGCCGCAGCAAGCCCCGCATCGGCGCGCAGCCGCGTGACCTCGAGGACCAGGGCGGAGAGGACGAGCAACGGCACGACGAGGGTTTGCGACGCGGCGCCGGCCCCGCGCGGTGTGACGAGCGTGACGTCTGCGGGCGGGCAAGGCTCCGCAAGCCCGGGGTCGGCGATCAGGTGCCTGCGGAGGCCGCCTCTCGCCGCCTCACGCATCAGCCGGCGCACCAGTGGCGGCACGCGGACGAGCGCGATGACCACCAGGACGTCGCCCTTGCTGCAGCGCGACAGGGCGAGGGCCATGGAGCGAGGGTTGGCGTCGGCGATCGTGGCATCGATCCCGATTCGCAGCAGCCGGTCCGCGAGGAGTCCCGCGAGGAACCGGGCGCCGCCGTCGGCGCACGCGACGACACGCTCCGCGCCGCAGATCTGCGCGGCCGCCGCCTGGAGCAGCGGATCCGGAAGCCGTTCCGCGAGCACGCTCAGCGCCGCGGTTTCGTGGCGAACGAGCGTGCCAAGTAGGCCCTCCGCCGGCAGGCTCGCCAGCTTCTCGCGCAGGCGATCGGCGGGCAGATGGGCGACGAAGGCTTCGGCATGCAGGGCCGTGCGAAACTCCGGAAAACCGGCAAAGCCAAGCTTCTTCGCGAGGCGAACGACGCTTGATGCATGTGTGTCCGCACTTTCGGCCAACGTCACGGCGGAGCAGGTCGCCGCGCGCGCTGGATCGGCCATGATCACCCCGGCCAGCCGCTTCTCGGTGGCGGTCAGCCGGTCGTGCATCTCCGAGAGGCGTGCCTTTACCGTCATCACCTAACGCTACAGGTGGACGGCCCAATCTGCAATAAACATTGCGGATAACATCAATACGAACAAAGTTCGTTGCAGAACGGGTCGAGATCTGCGATGGGACGACGGCCGCGCAAACAGCGGATCCAAGCACCTAATGGGAGACGACGACATGTTGATGACTGGCCTGAAGGGCGCGGCATTCGCCGGCGCTGCGGCGCTCGTCGTGTCGGCCGCCGATGCCGCCGAGCTCGTCCTCTACACCTCGCAGCCGACCGCGCAGATGGAAGAGGTGCTGGCGCTCTTCGCCGAGAGCCATCCCGACATCGCCGTGGACATGTTCCGTTCGGGCACCACGGAGGTGCTGAACAAGCTCCAGGCGGAGCTTGCCGCGGGCAATCCGCAACCCGACATCCTGCTGATCGCCGACAGCGTGGCGATGGAGCAGCTCAAGCAGCAAGATGTCCTGCAGCCCTATGCGGAGGCTGACGTCTCGGCGCTGCCCGAGGGGCAGTACGATCCTGAGATGTACTATTTCGGCACCAAGCTGATCACCACCGGCATCATCTACAACACCGCCGCCGGCGTGCCTGCGCCCACGAGCTGGAACGATCTGCTCAGCGCCGAGGCCGCAGGCCAGGTGATCATGCCGAGCCCGCTCTACTCCGGCGCCGCCGTGATCCATGTCGGCACGGTCGTTCAGCAGGACGGCTTCGGCTGGGACTACATGCAGGCGCTGGCCGACAACGGGGCCGTTGCCGGCAAGGGCAACGGCTCGGTTCGCGATGCGGTCGCCCGTGGCGAGAAGGCCTACGGCGTCATCATCGACTACATGGCGTTTGGCCAGAAAAACGAGGGCTCGCCGGTCGACTTCGTCTTCCCGGAGGAGGGCGTCAGCGCGATCAACCAGCCGGTCGCCATGCTCGCGACCGCGTCCAATGTCGAGGCGGCCCGCGCGTTCATCGACTTCCAGCTCTCGCAGGCGGCCTCGGAGCAGGCGGTCAAGCAGGCCTACTTCCCGATCCGCGAGGGCGTGGCGGCGCCGGAGGGCTACCCCGATTCGGCCGCCCTCAACATCATGCCGCTCGACGCGGATAAGCTGCTCGCCGAGACCGAAGACCTGAAGCGCCGTTTCGCCGATCTCTTCGGCGGATGACACCATGACGGGCCGGAGCAGTGTGCGCTGGGCGCCTTCCGGCCTGGGCGGCGAGCACGTGATGCTCGCCGCCCTCGCTCTCTACGTCGTCACGCTTTGCCTCGTTCCTTTGCTGCGTCTTTTGACGGAAGTAACCGCCGTTGAGAGCACAGTGATGGCGCGCGAGGTTCTCACCGACCGCGCCACGCAGCTGGCCGCCTGGCGCACGATCGAGGCAAGCCTGGGTGCTACCGCCGTCTCGCTGGTCCTGGGCGTCACGCTGGCGCTCGTCCTCGGCTTGTCGCATCTTCCGGGCCGGGCGACGCTGACCTTCCTCGTACTGATGCCGATGTTGGTGCCAGCGCAAATCGCGGCGCTGGCTTGGCTCGAGCTCACCGGTCCGTCCTCGGTATTGCTCGGGGCGCTCGACCTGGCGCCGCCGCCGGGCACCCGGAACTGGCTCTACTCGCGCGAGGGCATCATCCTCTTGATGGGCATTGAGCATATGCCGATCGTCTTCCTCGCGGTGCGCGCCGGCTTGCGCAGCGTGCCCGCCGAGCTGGTCGAGGCCGCGCGCGTTGCCGGCGCACGCTGGCCGACGATCCTGAGCGCCATCATCCTCCCCCTGCTGCGGCCGACGATCCTCGCCGGGAGCGCTTTGGCGTTCGTCGCCGCCGTCGGTAATTTCGGCATTCCGGCGATCCTGGGCATTCCCGGCCGCTACACGATGCTGACGGCGCTGGTCTACCAGAGGCTGTCCGGGTTCGGGCCAGCGGTCCTGGGTGAGGTCGCGCTCTTGTCGCTCGTGCTGGCGCTCATCGCCGCTGCCGGCTTGGTACTGCAAGCCTACATGCAGCGCGCGGCGCCGGTCGCTGTGGCTGGTGTCGGCACGCCCGTGGCGCGGCAGGACCTCGGCCGATGGCGCTACCCGGTAGTGGCGCTGGTCCTTCTCGTCCTCATTCCCGCTTCGATCTTGCCGGTCTTTGCGCTGCTCGGAACCTCGCTCGTCCAGGCTCTCGGCCTGCCGCTCACGCTGGAGACCCTGACCCTGCGCCACTACGAGACTGTGTGGGTCAACGACGCAGCGCGGCGGGCCTTCGTCAACAGCGCTTGGCTGTCGGCCGTGGCGGCGGCGGTAACGCTCCTGATGGCGATCCCTTTTGCTTGGCTCCTCATCAGCCGACGCAACCGGCTCGCGCGGACGCTCAACTTCATCGTCGACGCGCCCTACGCGCTGCCGGGGATCGTCGTGTCGATCGCCTTCATCCTTATGTTCCTGCGCCCCCTACCCGGCCTGGGCGTGAGCCTCTACGGCACGGCTTGGATCATTCTCCTCGCTTATCTGGCGCGGTTCCTGGCGCTCGGGCTCCGACCGGTGGTCGCCGCCTTCGAAGCGCAGGATCCGGCGCTTGAGGAGGCGGCGCGGATCGCCGGTGCGGGGCCATGGCGGTGCTTGCGCGGCATCCTCTTGCCGCAAGTCGCTCCGGCGGCAGGGGCGGCCGCGCTGCTGATCGTCATGAGCGCCTACAACGAACTTACCGTGTCGGCCCTGCTGTGGAGCCGCGGGTACGAGACGGTGGGTGTGCTCGTGTTCAACCTCTACGACGAAGGCAACGCCACGGCGGCTGCGGCGGCGTCGGTGGTCGCCGTCCTCGTGACGTTCGCTGCCGCCGGTCTGGCCACGGTGCTGGCGCGATGGCTGCCAAGGGGAGTCCTGCCTTGGCAAGCCTGACCTTGAGCGGGGCAAGCAAGCGCTTCGGCGAAAAGACAGTGGTCGATCGGGTGTCGCTGGACGTCGATCACGGTGAGTTCGTCACGCTGCTGGGGCCTTCCGGCTGCGGCAAGTCCACCTTGCTGCGGCTGATCGCGGGTTTCGAGCGCCTCGATGCCGGCGAGATCAGGTTCGACGACGAACTGCAGTCGGGGCCGGGCATGCACGTGCCGACCGAGCGCCGGCGCCTCGGCATGGTGTTCCAGTCCTACGCTCTCTGGCCGCACATGACCGTCGATGAGAACGTTGCGTTCGCATTGCGGGTTGCGGGCCGGCCGGCAAGCGAGCGCGAAGCGCGCGTCGCTGCGGCACTGGCAACAGTCGGCCTCGAGCCGTTCGCGAGCCGCCGCCCGGCCGACCTCTCAGGCGGCCAGCGCCAGCGCGTCGCCCTCGCGCGCACGCTTGCGGCCGCACCCCGCATCGTCCTCCTCGACGAGCCTCTGGCCAATCTCGACGCCAATCTCCGCGAATCGATGCAGGACGAGTTTCGTCGTTTCCACGCGGAGAGCGGCGCGACGATGGTGTTCGTCACCCACGACCAGGCGGAAGCGCTGGCGCTCGCGAACCGCGTCGCGGTGATGATGGATGGCAGCATCCGCCAGTTCGACACGCCGGCGGCGCTCTACGATCAGCCGGCCGATGCGGATGTCGCCCGTTTCATCGGTCGGGGTTCCGTGGTGCCAGTCGAGGTTCTCTCGGCGGCGCGCGGCAGCGCCGAGGTCGACCTAGGCGCTACCCGCGTCTCGCTGCGTGCGCCCACAGACATCGGCCCGGGCC
>CAYUKE010000229.1:0-5544 GCA_964445185.1 uncultured Geminicoccaceae bacterium | reverse complement strand
GGCAATGTGCGAAGGCGTCCAGGCCGGTACCGGCGGTGATGGCCGGCGGCATGCCGACGGTGAGCTCCGGATCCGCGATGACCACGCCGGGCAGCACCTTGGGGTGGAAGATGACCTTCTTCACGTGCTTGACGGAGTCGGTGAGCACGCCGGCGCGGCCGACCTCGGAGCCTGTTCCGGCGGTGGTCGGCACGGCGACCACCGGTCGGATCGTCAGCGGATCTGCCAGTGTCCACCAGTCGTCCACGTCTTCGAAGTCCCAGACCGGTCGCGACTGACCGACCATGAACGCGACCAGCTTGCCCAGGTCGAGCGCCGACCCTCCGCCGAAGGCGACCACGCCGTCGTGCGCGCCATCGCGGAACGCCCGCCCGCCGGCAGCCAGGTTGGCGTCGTCTGGGTTCGGCCGGACATCGGCAAAGATCGCCGGCCGTAGGCCGCCCCCATCGAGCCGGTCGAGCGCGTGCTGGGTGACGGGAAGACCGGCCAGGCCCGCGTCGGTGACGAGGAGCGGCCGTTCGATGCCCGCCATGCGACAGGCGTGGGCCAGCTCGCTGAGGCGCCCGGCGCCGAGGCGCACCGTGGTCGGATAGCTCCAGTCGGCTCTTGGGACCATGGCGTCAGGGCGCCTTGCGCAGGTGGAAGGATTTGGGCCGTGTCAGGTTGTGGTAGCCGATGACCGACAGCGAGCCGCCGCGTCCGCTGTCTTTGCAGCCGGTCCAGCACAACGCGGGGTCGAGATAGTCGGCACGGTTCATGTACACAGTCCCGGTCTCGATCTGGGCGCCAAGACGCGCCGCGCGCGCCGGGTCGTTGGTCCAAAGTGAGGCGGTCAGGCCGTAGGGGCTGTCGTTCATCAGATCGACCGCCTCCGCATCGTTGGTGACGCGCATGATCCCGACCACCGGCCCGAAGGTCTCCTCGCGCATCACCCGCATGCCGTGATGCACCTCGGTCAGCACCTGCGGCGCGACGTAGGTGCCGTCGTCCGCGTTTGCGAACGCCCGCCGATCGACGTGGCTGCGGGCGCCCTCGACGATCGCCTCTGCGACTTGGCTGCGCACCTCGCCGGCGACACGGACGTTGGCCATCGGGCCCAGCGTGGTCTCCGCGTCCAGCGGGTTGCCGAGCTTCAGCGCCTGAGCCACGGCCACGGCCCTCTCGACGAACGCGGCGTAGACCTCGCTGGCCACGTAGACGCGCTCGATCCCGCAGCAACATTGCCCGGAATTGTACATCGCGGCGTCGACCAAGGTGTCGGCCGCCGCATCGAGATCGGCGTCAGCCATGACATAGGCCGGATCCTTGCCGCCGAGTTCCAGACTTACGCTCGTGAAGGTGCCGGCCGCCGCGCGTTCGATCGCGCGGCCGCCCGCGACCGAGCCGGTGAAGTTGACGGCGTCCACCGCGCCCGCCGCGATTAGTGCTTCGGCACCGCCGTGATCGAGAAACAGGTTCTGGAAAGTCCCCTCGGGCAGGCCGACCGTGGCGAACGCGTGACCCAACCGTTCGCCGACGAGGAGCGTCTGGGTACTGGGCTTAATGAGGACGGCGTTGCCAGCGACCAGCGCCGGCACAACGCTGTTGATCGCCGTCAGATATGGGTAGTTCCAGGGCGCGATGACCAAAACGAGGCCGAGGGGTTCGCGGACGATCCGTCGTTCGAACCGATCGCTCGCCTCGACCACCAGGGGAGCCAGCGCGTCGGGGGCGAGCGCGGCCATGTAGCTTGCGCGCTCGTCGACGCCTTGGAACTCGCCGCCGTAGCGGATCGGGCGGCCCATCATCCAGGCGAGCTCGGGAACGACCTCGTCATTCATCGCACCGAGCTTGGCGATCCCGGCGAGCACGAGGGCGACGCGCTCGTCGAGCGGAACCTGGCGCCAACGCATTTGCGCCCGGTGGGCACGGCCGAGGGCGTCATGGACGTCGTCAGGCGACGTGACCGGGCGCTCGGCGAACCGGCTGCCGTCGATCGGCGAGATGCAGGTGAGCATGCTGCTCTCCACGAGCGCACCGCTCAGGCGCGCTCGAACCCGCGCGCGACTTCCCAATCGGTGACACGGCGGTCGTACTCCGATTGCTCCCAGCGCGCCGCCCGGACGTAATGGTTGACGACCGCGTCGCCCATGGCGTCGCGCAGCATCGCCGAGCCGTCGAGGGCGGCAGCGGCACGGCGCAAGGTCTTGGGGATGTCACGAATACCGCCGCCACCGTAGGCGTCGCCCTCGAACTCCGCCTCGAGCGGCAACGCGCGCCGGATGCCGTCCATTCCCGCGGCGAGTAGCGCGGCGAACGCAAGGTAGGGGTTCAGATCCGCGCCGCCCACCCGGCACTCGACCCGAACCGCCTCGGTTCCGGCGCCGCAGATGCGATAGCCCGCGGTACGGTTGTCGGTGCTCCAGACCGCGCGGGTTGGTGCGAACGTTCCCGCCTGATAGCGCTTGTACGAGTTGACGTAGGGCGCGAGGAAATAGGTGATCGCGTCGGCATGCTGCAGCAGGCCCGCTAGGTAGTGGCGCATCAGCGCGGACATGCCGTGCTCGGCGCCCGTGTCGACGAAGACCGCGCTGCCGTCCTTGCCGCGCAGGGATTGGTGGATGTGGGCGGAGTTTCCAGCGGCCGCATAGTCCCACTTGGCCATGAAGGTCAGCGCTCGGCCCTTCGACCAAGCGATCTCCTTGCAGCCGTTTTTGATGATCGCGTGGCGATCGGCCATCGTCAGCGCGTCGGCGTAGCGGACGTTGAGCTCCTCTTGGCCGGCTGACGCCTCGCCCTTCGAGTTCTCCACAGGAATGCCGGCGCCGACGAGGCCATTGCGGATCGCCCGCATGACCTCCTCTTCCTTCGTTGTCTGGAAGATGTGGTAGTCTTCGTTGTAGGGGCTGATCGGTGTGAGGTTGCGATAGCCTTGCCGAACCGCCGCCGCGTAGCTCTCCTCGAAGAGGAAGAACTCCAGCTCCGACGCGAACGTGGCCTCTAGTCCGAGTTCGTCGAGCAACGCGACTTGCCGCTTGAGCATGGTCCGCGGTGCGTGGGGGACCTCTTCGTGGGTGTGGTGGTCGAGCACGTCGCACAGGACCAGCGCGGTGCCATCGAGCCAGGGAATGCGCCGAAGCGTCGTGAGGTCGGGGCGCATCGTGTAGTCGCCGTAGCCGGTCTGCCAGCTTGTCGCGGCGTAGCCGGGCACCGGCTCCATCTCGAGATCCGTTGCAATCAGATAGTTGCAGCTGTGGGTTTCCACCCAAGCGCTGTCGACGAAGTGTTGGGCATGGAAGCGCTTGCCAGCGAGGCGTCCTTGCATGTCGACCTGGGCCGCGATGACGGTGTCGATCGCACCATCGGTCACGTCCTGACGCAGCTCTTCCCACGAATATGCCTGAGACATCGGCGCACCTGCGAACCGGAAGACGGCACCGAGTGTGGTGCCGACGCGGGTCGAAGATAGGTCCGCAATCCGGTGGCGAAGACCGGTCTCTTCGTCGTGGCTACGGGCTCAGGCGGAGAGGCCGAGCTGCCGCTTCATCGCCTGCAGGCGACGTTCCCAGGCCCAGGCCGAGGCGAGGATGCGCTCCAGGTCGTCGCGCTGCGGCCGCCAATCGAGCGTCTCCAGAATGCGCCGGTTGTCGGCGACCAGCTCGGGAGGATCGCCCGGCCGCCGCGGGGCGACCTCCGGTGCTAGGTCGATACCGGTGACGCGGTGCATCGCGTCGAGCACCGCGCGCACGCTGAAACCATGACCGTAGCCGCAGTTGAGCACCAACGCCGCGGGCTCGTCGACGAGCCGCTTGAGCGCCGCTACGTGCGCGTCGGCGAGATCCTGGACATGGATGTAGTCCCGCACGCAGGTGCCGTCGGGCGTCGGGTAGTCGACCCCGTTGATGCACATGCGCGGTCGCAGACCGAAGGCGGCCTCGCAGGCGACCTTAACCAGGTGGCTGTTGTCCGGCGTCGCCTCGCCGAGGCTGCCGTCGTCGTGCGCGCCGGCGACGTTGAAATAGCGGAGGATCGCGGTTCCTTGGCCAGTTGCGCGTGCGACGTCGGTGAGGATGGTCTCGGCCATCATCTTCGAGGTGCCGTAGGGGTTGATCGGGGCGAGGGGCGTGGTCTCGTCGATCGGCTGCCGCTCGGGCGCCCCGTAAACGGCGGCCGTCGAGGAGAAGACGACGTGGCGGACGCCGGACTTGGCCGCGAGATCGAAAAGGACGGCGGCGTTGGCGGTGTTGTTGCGGTAGTACTTGCCGGGATCGCTCACCGACTCGCCGACCCAGATGTGCGCCGCGAAATGAAGCAGCGCATCGAAGCGGCCGGCATCGAGGAGCGTCGCGAGACCGGCGCGATCGGCAAGGTCAAGCTCGGCAAGCGCTGCGTCGCCGACGGCCCATCGATGGCCCGAGTAGAAGTTGTCGAGGATGGTGACCGCCGCGCCCTCGCTACGCAGCGCTCGCGCCACGTGGGAACCGATGTACCCGGCCCCGCCAGTGACCAGGCAGCGTACTCCGCTCAGGTTTGCCATCGTCAGCTCCGTCGCCCTGCGCATCTGCCGCACCGGCGATCATGCAACCGCAGGTTCATTCTTCAGCCACGAGCTTCTCTTAAGGCCGCGAGAGACGCGCGCCAAGCGCTTGCCGATCGAGAGATCTCGGCCCGCACGCGGCGAGCTTGCGCCGGTCAGCCCGGAATCCACTTGATCACGTGCTGCCCGACGACGCACGGTGCCTCGTCCTGGTTCCGCGCCTCGAAACCCGCAAGCGAGCGACCCAGTTCGCTATCAACTGTCTCGACAACGTAGCTCAGGGTCAGGGTGTCGCCGATGAAGACCGGGTGCACGAAGCGGACACGGTCGTAACCCAGCGCTGACGCGGTGCCATTGAATCCGCGCTCGCGCGCTCGGGCGACGATCTTCGAGGCACAGCCCGACACCAACGCGACCGCGAGGGCGTTCGGCGCCGTCCGCCGTCCGAGGCTGCTCTGGTGCGCGAAGCGCTCGTCCATGTGGAGCGGATCGAAATCGCCGCTGATGGCGGTGAGGAAGGCAACATCGGTCTCCGTCACGGTCTTCGAGACCGACGCGCGCTCGCCGACCGTGACTAAGAGTGCGGGTTGCTGCAATACGGGCGCTCCTCTCTCTCTCAACATCTTACCATGCCCGGCCGCGCCTGGCGCTGCGAGAGACCGGTCGCGCGCGCGACGGTCGCATGATCCAGGCGGAATCAGGGTCGGCGGGAGGCCTCAAGCCCCACCCAAAGCGCAAGCGCGGGCAGTCCGGCCAGCACCTCGCGGAGCCGCGTCGTCAACGAGAGGGCGACCAGGCTGGCGGCGTCCAATGCCAGCAGCGGTCCGAGCGCGGCGTACACGCCTTCCTGCACGCCCAAGCCAGCCCACACGAAGAACGCTGCGCCGCGTGCGGCGAACGCCACGGAGCGCAACAGGAGAGCGTCCGCCAGGCTCAGCGGTAGCCCGAGCAGCAGTGCCGCCAGCCAGACCTCTACCGTGAGCAGCACTAGGGCGGCCACCCGCAGCAGGACGGCGGCGCCGACCAGG
>CAYUKE010000228.1:0-5591 GCA_964445185.1 uncultured Geminicoccaceae bacterium | reverse complement strand
TCATCTGCAAGCTCAGAAAGAAGATTGCCGCGGTGACCGGCGAGGACGGCAACATCGAGACAGTCTGGGGTCGCGGCTACATGCTGAAGGACCCAGGCACGAGCCAAGCCGGGCTCGCCGAAGCGCGCCGCGAGTGGACCAGCAGCGTCGAGGTGCAGCGGGATCTGAGCGAGATCGACCTGCTGTTGCTTCAGCTCTTGCCTGAAACCGACTAGCTCAGCCGGCGACGACGACGTTCCGCATCTGGCCCAGCTTGTCGATGCCGCTGACGATCGTCTGATCGGCTCGCAAGAAGACCGGCGGCGTCCGCCCCGCGCCCACTCCGGGTGGCGTGCCGGTTGTCACGATGTCGCCCGGCTCCAAGGTGAAGATCGTGCTCAGGTAGGCGACGATCGTCGGCACGTCGAAGATCATGCGTCCCGAATGGCCCGTTTGCATCCGCTCGCCGTCGACGTCGCACCAGAGCGCGAGATTTGCCGGGTCGCCGACCTCGTCGCGCGTGACAAGCCAGGGACCAATCGGCGCGAAGGTGTCGCAGCTCTTGCCCTTGGTCCACTGACCACCGCGCTCGAGCTGCAAGGTCCGTTCGGAGATGTCGTTGAGCACCATGAAGCCGGCGACGTGAGCCAACGCCTCAGCCCGCTCGACGTATCGGGCACGCCGGCCGATGACAAAGGCGAGCTCGACCTCCCAATCCGCCTTCACGGAGCCGCGCGGCAGGACGATCGGGTCGACCGGCCCGACGATGGCGCTGGTCGCCTTCAGGAACATCACCGGTTCGCTCGGGATGGGACCGCCGGTCTCGGCGGCATGATCCTCGTAGTTCAGGCCGATGCCCACGAGCTTGCCGACGGCCCGTGGCGCGATCGGTGGGCCGAGGCGCGGGTTCCCGCCGATGGCCGGCAGGCTCAACGGGTCGATGGCGGCGAGGCGGTCGAGGCTCTCCGGTGCGAGCGTCGCGGCGTCGACGTCGGTCAGATGTGCGCCGAGATCGCGAAGAACGCCGTCGGCGTCCACCAATCCTGGCCGTTCATCGCCCGTTGGTCCGTAGCGCAACAGTTTCATGTTGTCGGTGTCCGCGATTGCCGTCATTCGATGTCGAAGCGGTCGGCGCCGCCGTCGCGTGCACGTAGCAGGTGTCGTCGATGACGCAAACCAATCGACCGCCCGGCCACATCGTGCTCACGTCGCATCCGCGCGCGCGTGGGCAGAAGCCGCGGCCCATCGCCTGGGCGGCGCCGACGCCAAGTGAGCGGGGCCCCGTCATTGGCTCGCTCAGCGATCCACAGCGCCGCAACGTCATCGGCGCTCATAACGGCGCGTTCGGCTTCTTCCGAGCGCTGGCCGTCGCGGCCGGCACCCTCAGCCCGGTGCACAAGCCCGACCTCAAGGACACGCACCCCGCCGTTCCGATCGGTCCGCATCCGCAATGGTCCGCGCCGGGGAAGATCGTCTCGCTCGATCCCTGGGGACATGTCGCCGCGGAGGCGTTCTCTGAGGATATTGAGGCGGGCATCGACATCCGGCCGACGATCGCCGTGACGCGCGCCTTCCTTCACGTGCCCGAGCTCAAGGACGCGCTCGCAGCCGGACGCCTGCGCGCCGACGGTCGTATTCTGCGCGACAACGGCGAGGCGGCCTGCACGAAGGTGGCGGTCGAGCCCGTCTGGTATCTGCCGGGCGTGGCGGAGCGCTGCGGCATCGACGAGAGCCTGCTGCGCCGGACGCTCTTCAGCCACGCGGGCGGCATGTTTCCGGAGCTGGTCACGCGCGACGACCTGCACGTCTTCCTGCCGCCGATCGGCGGCACAACGCTTTACATCTTCGGCGATGTCGACGCGATCACCGACCCGGCTCGACCACTGGCCTGCCGCGTCCACGACGAGTGCAACGGCTCGGACGTCTTCGGCTCCGACATCTGCACCTGCCGGCCCTATCTGACCCATGGCATCGAGGTTTGCATCGAGATGGCGCAGGCGGGCGGCGCCGGTCTGATCGCCTACAACCGCAAGGAGGGTCGGGGCCTCGGCGAGGTCACAAAGTTCCTCGTCTACAACGCCCGCAAACGCCAGGAGGGCGGGGACACCGCGGCCAACTACTTCGCCAAGACGGAGTGTGTGGCGGGCGTTCAAGACGTCCGCTTTCAAGAGCTTATGCCAGATGTGCTCCATTGGCTCGGCATCACGCGGATCGACCGCTTCGTGTCGATGAGCGACATGAAGTACGAGCCGCTCGTCCGCCAGGGAATCGAGGTCGTCGAGCGCGTTGTCATTCCCGACGAGCTGGTTCCCGCCGACGCCCGCGTCGAAATCGACGCCAAGAAGGCCGCCGGCTACTGGTCGCCGGAGCCGTCGGCGAGCGACCTCGGTGCGGTCAAGGGCCGCGACTGGGAGGGCGGCTGACCGGGTCGCATGCGTCTGCTCCTCGTCGAAGATCATCGGCCGCTCGCGGAGGCCATTCGAGATGCGCTCGAACGGGCTGGCTTCGTCGTCGACCACGCCGCTTCCGCCGACGCGGCCCGCGCGTGCCGGGCCGTGGCCGGGCACGACTTGGCGCTCCTCGATCTCGGCCTCCCGGACGGTGACGGCCTCGGCCTGCTCGCTGAGTGGCGCGGCTCGCCGCTGCCGGTGATCGTTCTCACCGCGCGCGATGCCCTCGAAGACCGGCTCGCCGGGCTCGACGGCGGTGCGGACGACTACATCGTCAAACCCGTCGAGATGCCTGAGCTTATCGCACGTTGCCGGGCCGTCCTGAGACGCCCGGGCGGTCGGTTGGCGACCGTCTTGCGCTACGGTTCATTGACCCTGGATACGACCCACCGCCTCGTTGCGATCGGCGGACGACCGGTAACGCTTGGGCGTCGCGAGTTTGGCGTGCTCGAGCAGCTGATGGTCCGCAAGGGCCGCGTCGTGTCGCGACGGATGCTGGAGGAGGCGATCTACTCGATTGATGACGAGGTCAGTCCCAACGCGCTCGACGCGGCAGTGTCGCGCCTCAGACGTGGTCTCGAGGCCGAGGGCTGCGCGCTGCCGCTGCACACGGTGCGCGGCGTCGGTTGGATGTTGGCCGACACGGAAGCCGAATGAGCGCGGCCCAAGGCGACCGCGCGACCGGTCCATCGCTGGCGGCGAACCTCACCCGTCGCCTGGTCTGGATCGCTGCCGCTGTCACCGTGGCGAACATCGTCTTCGTCGCGATCTACTACGGCAGCGATCGCGATGCGTTGCAGGCCGAGGTTGTGCGCCGGGAAGTTGCGCGCTTGGAGACTGCGCTCGTCGCGGCGTCGCCTGAAGCGCCGACGATCGGCGCCGACCGCGCTCGGTTGTTCGACGAGCACCCGGAGGCTTACGCGTACGCGCTCTTGAACGCCGACGGCGAGCTCTTGGAACAGCGAAACCTGGCGCTGATCCCACCGCAGGCACTCACGACCGGCACCTTCGCGGACGAGTGGCTCCTGCGTCGGCCGGGGTTGCGCGGTGAGCGTCTCGTCGCGTCACACGTGCTGCGGCTCGAGCCGGGAGAGCTGCGCGTCGTCTTCGTGATGGCAGGCGACCCGGCGCGGTTGATGCGCGAGGCCATCTTCGCTGAGTTCGCGAGCCACATCTGGCTGCCGCTCGTTCCGATCGCGCTGCTGCTCATCGGCGCCAACGCCTTGATGATCCGTCGCGGACTAAGGCCCTTGGGGGAGGCCGCAGCTTGGGCTCGAGCGGTGCGGCCCGGAATGACGCCGCCGTCCTTCTCCTGTGGTCACCTCCCCGCTGAGATCGCGGATCTTACCGACGCGACGATGCGCCTGCACGAACGGCTCGATGCTGCGTTGGCCGCCGAGAAGCGCCGCGCCGCTGAGGCGGCGCATGCCTTGCGCACGCCGTTGGCCGCGTTGATTGCGCGGCTGGATGGACTGCCGCCGGGGCACGTGACCGATCGCTTGCGAGCGGATCTGGCTGCGCTCTCGCGGATGGTGCAGCAGCTGCTCGCCTCCGCCGACGCCGATCGTCTCGAGATGGCGCAGACCGCTGAAGTGGACCTCGTCGCCGTTGCGGAGAATGCCATCGCGCAATTGGCCCCGTTCGCGATTGCGCGGGGTTGCGAGCTTGAACTGATGGTCGATCCAGGCGCGCGAGCGGCGCGAGGCGTGACCAATAAGGTCGACCTCGCGCTCGCCAATCTGATCGAGAACGCGGTTATTCACGGCGGCGGCGCGGTCGTCGTGACCGTGGGGCCTGACGCGACGATCCATGTTCGGGACAGCGGTCCCGGACTGCCCGACGACGCTGGCCACGCCATCTACCGACCTTTTTGGCGCGGCGCTGCGGCGGAGCCGGGTGGCGCCGGGCTCGGTCTCGCCATCGTCGACCGAATTCAGCGGGCGCATGGGGGGCGGGTCGAGGCCACGAACCAGTCCGCGGGCGGTGCCGCTTTCGCGTTGGTCTACCCGCCGGCCTGAGTACCGCCGCGATTCTCTGCGTAGCTCGTCAGACCCTCGTCAGAAAGCGCCGGAATAACCGGATCGCGTAGGGCGTTTTGGATGCGGAGCGTGGCTCGCCCGACGCGGCCGCTCCAGGCCCGACACAGCACGGAGGGATACATCGTGGAAATCAATGGAACGAGTGCCGCTGACGTCCTCATCGGGACGGCGCGGGCCGATGAAATCTACGGACGCGGCGGGAACGACCGGTTGGAGGGTCGCGGCGGCGACGACGAACTTTACGGCGGGTCGGGTCGTGACGTTCTCGACGGTGGCAGTGGCGACGACGAGCTCACCGGAGGCGCCGGCAACGATACCTTTCGGTTCGGCAGCGGCGACGACGAAATCGAGGACTTGAGTGCGGGCGACGTTATCGAACTCGATGCCGGCCTCGACGTCGACAGCATTGCCGACGTTCGGGCGATCGCCCGATCGGTCGACGGCGGAGACGACACGCTGCTCGTCTTCGGTCCGGACGACACACTGCGGTTGGAGGACGTGTCCCGTGGTAGCCTGACTGCGTCGATGTTTGACTTCAGCGGGACGAATTCAGGCCCGGGAGAGCCATCGCCGACACCGAGCGGCGACGGGCGGGAGATTGTTGGTACCAGCGGCCCGGATGTTCTTGTCGGCACGGCCGGTGCTGACGAGATCGACGGCTTGGGCGGGGCCGACCGCATTTCCGGTCGCGCTGGGAACGACGAGCTCGACGGCGGCGGCGGCAACGACGTCATTTTCGGCGCGGGCGGTCGCGATGACATTGACGGCGGCGGCGGCAACGACGACCTGCGCGGCGGCTCGGGTAACGATGACCTCGACGGTGGTCGAGGTAGCGACACGCTCGCTGGCCGCGCTGGCAACGACGAACTCGACGGCGGCGCGGGCGCTGATCGCCTGTTCGGCAATGGCGGGCGCGATGACCTCGACGGCGAGGGCGGCAACGACTTGCTCGCCGGCGGCCGCGGCGACGACGTCCTAAGCGGCGGCGCCGGCCGTGACGTGTTCGACTTCGACAGCGGCGACGACGTCATCGAGGATTTCGCAGCAAACGAGACCGTACGGATCAATACCGATCTCGGGATCGACAGCTTCGCTGAGCTGCTGGCGGCCGCGTCGCCGACGG
>CAYUKE010000227.1:0-5601 GCA_964445185.1 uncultured Geminicoccaceae bacterium | reverse complement strand
CGAGCACCCGACCCAGGCGCTGCTCGCCGCGCTGACCATCCGCCGCCGCAAGGGCCGAATCGAAGGGCTGGTGGTGGCGCTGTGCGGCGACATCCTGCACTCGCGGGTCGCCCGCTCGAACCTCCTGCTGCTGTCGGCTATGGGCGCGCGGGTTCGCGTGGTGGCGCCGCCGACACTGGTGCCGACCGGCGTCGAGCTCTACGGCTGCGAAGTGGCGCACGACATCGACGCCGGCCTCGAGGGTGCCGACATCGTCATGGTGCTGCGCCTGCAGCTGGAGCGGATGGCCGGTAGCTTCCTGCCGAGTGTGCGCGAGTACTTCCAGCTCTACGGCCTCACCCGGGAAAAGCTCGCCCGCGCCAAACCCGACGCGCTCGTCATGCACCCGGGCCCGATGAACCGCGGCGTCGAGATCGACGGCACGCTCGCAGACGACATCGAGCGGAGCGCCGTCCTTGATCAGGTCGAGCTGGGCGTCGCCGTGCGGATGGGCGTGCTCGAGGTGCTGACGCGCCGTCTCCGCGAGGCGGCATGAGCGAGCGCCGCACCGCGATCGTTGGCGCCCGGCTGCTCGACCCGGCGACGCGCCTGGACCAGCCGGGCGGCATGCTCGTCGTCGAGGGTCGGATCGTGGCCCTGGGTCCGGAGGTTACGGCGGCGAGCGTGCCCGAAGGCACGCTCGTGCTCGACGCAGAAGGCGCGTGCCTCGCGCCCGGTCTGGTCGACATGAGGGTGCATTTCGGCGAGCCAGGGGAGGAAGAGAAGGAGACCTTCGACAGCGGCTCGGTCGCGGCGGTGGCCGGCGGGGTGACCTCCCTGGCGCTCCTGCCCGACACCGACCCCGTCGTCGACGATCCGGCGATGGTGGAGTATGTCGCCCGCCGCGCGCGGCGGGCGCGGGGCGTGAAGGTCCACCCCTACGGCGCACTTACCCAAGGCTTGGAAGGGCGTCAGATCGCCGAGCTCGGACTCCTGCGCGAGGCCGGCGCCCTCGGCTTCACCGACGGACCACGCCCGGTCATGGACAGCCGCGTGCTGCGCCGCGGCCTCGCCTATGCCGCGATGCTCGACTCGCCGGTGGTCCAGCGCCCCGAGGACCTGCACCTCGCACCCGATGGAGTGATGAACGAAAGCGCGATCGCGACCAGGCTCGGCCTCGCCGGCATCCCCAACGCCGCCGAGATTATCCTGCTAGAGCGCGATCTTCGGCTCGTCGCGCTGACGGGCGCACGCTACCACGCGGCCCAGCTGTCCACCGCCGAGAGCGTCGCGGCCGTCCGTAGCGCCAAGGCGGCGGGCTTGCGCGTCACCGCCGACGTCAGCCCTCACCACCTCATGCTCAACGAGCTCGAGGTCGAAGGTTATCGGACCTTCGCCAAGGTGCGGCCACCGCTCCGAAGCGAGGCCGATCGGACCGCGCTCGTCGAAGGTCTGATCGACGGGACGATCGACGCCATCGCCTCCGATCACCGCCCGCAAGATCAGGACGAGAAGCGGCTCCCCTTCGCCCAGGCTGCCTTCGGCGCCATCGGGGTAGAGACGATGCTCCCGGTTTGCCTGGGCCTCGTCCATCAGGGTCGGCTCGGCCTGCTCGACCTGCTCGATCGGATGACCCGACGGCCGGCGCAGATCCTTGGGCTCGAGGCCGGGACCGTCGCCGTGGGTATGGCAGCCGACCTGGTCCTCTTCGACCACGAGGCGCCCTGGAAGATCCGCGAGCACGCACTCCGCAGCCTCGCCAAGAACACGCCCTTCGAGGGCCGTCTCGTGCAGGGTCGGGTCCTCATGACACTGGTCGACGGCCGCGTCGTCTTCCGTGACGGGGAGCCCGCATGATCGATCCCCTCGGTGGCCCCGCCTATTGGTGGCCGCTCGTGGCAGCCGCGGCGGGCGGCTATCTCATCGGCGCTATTCCCTTCGGTCCGATCCTGGTGCGTCTCGCCGGGGCCGGCGACCTGCGGCAGATCGGCTCCGGCAACACCGGCGCCACCAACGTGCTCCGGACGGGCCGCAAAGGCCTGGCGCTCGCCGTGCTGCTGCTCGACGCGCTCAAGGGTGGCCTCGTCGCCGGCCTCGTCTTTCTTTGGTTCGGCCCGGACATGGCAAAGGTCGCGGCGTTGGCGGCGGTAGTCGGTCACTGCTATCCGGTCTACCTCGGCTTTCGCGGCGGCAAGGGCGTCGCCACCGCCGCCGGCGTCGTCCTCGCGCTGACGCCCGCGGCCGGACTTGTCGCGCTCACGGTCTTCGCACTCGTCGTCTGGTGGAGCCGCTACGTCTCCCTTGGCTCGCTGAGCGCCGCAGCGGCGACGCCGATTGCCGCCTGGGCGCTCGGTGCTCATCAGTACGAGGTGCTGCTGGCCCTCGTCGCGCTCGTCATCATCGTCCGCCACGCCGCCAACATCCGGCGCCTGCTCGCGGGCAACGAGAACAAGCTGCGCATCTCTCGTCCTGATTGACAGCGCGGGCGTCGCGACGGACCAAGGTCCTTATGGCGATGTCGGCGACCACCCTCCTGGCGCTGTTGCGCCTGAGCCGGACGCCCGGCTTGGGACCGCTCGGCGTAACCAAGCTGATCGACCGGTACGGTAGCCCGGAAGACGCGGTCGAGAGTCTATCGACCGTCGGCGCAGGTGCGATTCGCCTGGCCGCGCCGGCGGCGATCGCCGAGGAGATCGAGCAGACCTACGCCGCCGGCGGCCGCTTCCTCTGCCGCGGCGACGCCGACTTCCCGCGCCAGATCGCCACGGCTGAGGGCACGCCCTGGGTGCTCGTCGTCAAGGGGGACCGCAGCCTCCTCGCCACCCGGTTCGTCGGAATCGTCGGCGCGCGCAACGCCTCGGCTGGCGGCCGCAAGATCGCCCGCGACATGGCAGCGGGTCTTGCCGGTGTCGGCTTAGGCGTCGCTTCCGGCCTCGCCCGCGGCATCGACACGGCGGCGCACGAGGGCGCGCTTGTCCACGGCGTCACCGCCGCCGTCATCGCCACCGGCATCGACGTCGTCTACCCGCCCGAGAACGCGGAGCTGATGGCGGCGATCGGCGACAACGGCCTGATCGTCACCGAGCGGCCGCTGGGCGCCGGTCCCCAAGCTTCCCAGTTTCCGAGGCGGAATCGGCTCATCTCGGCGCTCTCCGAGGCCGTCATCGTCGTCGAGGCGGCACCGATGTCCGGAAGCCTGATCACCGCGCGCCTGGCGCTGGAGCAGGGCCGCGAGGTGATGGCGGTACCCGGAAGCCCGCTCGACGAGCGCCATCGCGGCACGAACCGGCTGCTCAAGGAAGGCGCGCACCTGGTCGAGAGCGCCGATGACGTCCTCGCCGCGCTCGCACCGTTCGAGGTCAAGCCCAAGGCGGCGCCCGCGCCACGGCGCCGCGCGCCGCCAAGGCCCCAGCCGGCGTCCGCAGCGAGCCGGGGAACCGCCGCCGAGCCCCTCGCCGCGCGGTTGCGCGAGTGCCTTGCGGTCGAGCCGGTCGCGGTTGACGAACTGATCCGCCAATGTCATGCCTCGGCCGCCGAGGTGCAGAAAGCGCTACTTGAACTCGAACTCGCCGGTGAGATCGAGCGGCATGCTGGGAACCGCGTGTCCCTCGCCGTGTTCTGACATCATCGCCTCGGCCTGACCCTCGGATCGCACGGATTGCCCCGCGCATGAACGTTGTCGTCGTGGAATCGCCGGCTAAAGCCAAAACAATCAACAAG
The DNA here is from genome assembly GCA_964445185.1 of uncultured Geminicoccaceae bacterium. Lineage (GTDB taxonomy): Bacteria > Pseudomonadota > Alphaproteobacteria > Geminicoccales > Geminicoccaceae > JAAAPF01. The sequence goes on along the minus strand of CAYUKE010000227.1, from coordinate 1,902 downwards.
TATCTGGGCGCGGACTATCAGGTTCTCGCCAGTTACGGCCACGTGCGTGATCTCGAAGAGAAAGAGGGTGCGGTCGATCCCGACGCCGACTTCCGCATGAACTACGCGATGCTTGCGGACAAGAAGGCGCGCATCGGCGATATCGCCAAGGCCCTGAAGGGCGCCGAGAGGCTCTACCTCGCCACCGACCCGGACCGCGAAGGCGAGGCAATCTCCTGGCATCTGATCGAGGCGCTGGGCGCCAAGGGCGCGCTCGCCAAGGTCGACGTCAAACGGGTCGTCTTCCACGAGGTCACCAAGCAGGCCGTCCTCAAGGCGATGGCCGAGCCGCGCGAGATCCATGACGACCTCGTCGACGCCTACCAGGCGCGCCGCGCCCTCGACTATCTTGTCGGCTTCACACTCTCCCCCGTCCTGTGGCGGAAGCTGCCGGGCGCGCGCTCGGCCGGACGCGTGCAGTCGGTGGCGCTGCGGCTGATCGCCGAGCGCGAGGACGAGATCGAACGCTTCGTCGCGCGGGAGTACTGGACGGTCGAGGCCGCCTTGGAGACGGCCGCCGAGGCCGCCTTCCGCGCCCGGCTCACCCATCTCGACGGCAAGAAGCTCGACAAGTTCGGCCTGCCGAACGAAGCCGCGGCGCTGGCGGCCAAGTCTCGGGTCGAGGCTGCCAAGCTGGTCGTCGAGCACGTCGAGAAGAAGCAGACCAGCCGCAATCCGGCCCCGCCCTTCTCGACGTCGACCTTGCAGCAGGAAGCGTCGCGCAAGCTTGGCTTCGGCGCCGATCGCACGATGAAGACCGCCCAGCGTCTGTTCGAAGGCGTGCAGCTCGGCGGCGAGACGGTGGGCCTGATCACCTATATGCGCACCGACAGCGTCCAGCTCTCCTCACAGGCGCTGGCGGCAACCCGCGAGGTCATCGGGGGGCATTACGGCGCGCGATACCTGCCGCCGCAACCAAGGCAGTACAAGACCAAGGCCAAGAACGCCCAGGAGGCGCACGAAGCGATCCGGCCGACCGATTTGAGCCGCCGGCCCGAACAGGTCGCCGCCTTCGTCGACAGCGACCAGCTGCGGCTCTACGAGCTGATCTGGAAGCGCGCGGTGGCGAGCCAGATGGCGGCGGCGCTGTTGGATCGGGTGGCGGTGACGATCGCGGGTGATGGCGTCGGCCTGCGCGCCTCGGGCCAGACCATCGCCTTCGACGGCTTTCTCAAGGTCTACCGCGAGGGCGTCGACGACGCGCCGACCGAACGTTCGGCCGACGATGATGACGATCGCCTGCTGCCACCCATGGCCGCCGGCGAGGCCGTCCATCAGCAGCAGGTCAGCGCCGATCAGCACTTCACCGAGCCCCCACCCCGCTATACCGAGGCCAGTCTCGTCAAGAAGATGGAGGAACTCGGGATCGGCCGGCCGTCCACCTATGCCAGCATCATCTCCGTTCTCCAGCAGCGCAACTATGTCCGCATCGACAGCAAGCGCTTCGTCCCAGAAGATCGCGGCCGCGTCGTCAGCGCGTTCTTGACCCGGTTCTTCGAGCGCTATGTCGAATATGGCTTCACGGCGGCGCTCGAGGATCAGCTCGATGCGATCGCCGCCGGCGAGGTCGACTGGAAGGAGGTGCTGCGCGCCTTCTGGGACCCGTTCTTCGAGCTGACGGAAGACGTCAAAGGCAAGCGCAACGCCGAGATCATCGACGTGCTCGATGCCGCGCTCGCGCCGCATCTGTTCCCCGCGAAGCCCGACGGCACCGACCCGCGCCGCTGCCCGCAATGCGCGGACGGCCGGCTCAGCCTCAAGTTCGGCAAGTTCGGCGGCTTCGTCGGCTGCTCGAACTATCCCGAGTGCCCCTTCACCCGCCAGCTCGGCGAGCAGGCGACCGACGATGGCAAGGGCACGGTC
>CAYUKE010000226.1:0-5637 GCA_964445185.1 uncultured Geminicoccaceae bacterium | reverse complement strand
TTCCCGGATTTCAGCTCGGCGACGATCTCCGCGACCCGCGCCGGCGTCAGCTTGGTGAACACCACCTCGTCGACCATCATCGCCGGCTCCTGATCGCTCAGGCCGATGCAATTGGTGTCGGCCAGACCGAACAAGGCGGTAGCGCCAGCCTCCCCAAAACGCGCGCCCGTCGCGCATTCGAGCGCCTCGCGGACCTCGGCATGCCCCCTCATCCGGCCGATGACCGAGTCGCATAGGTAGATCGCGTGCTTCCCGAAGGAGCGGCTCCGGAAAAAATGATAGAACGAGACCGTTTCAATGACGTCGAGGGGCGACAAGTTCAGAGCCGCGCTTAGGGCATCAATGCTCTCGTCTGAGACGTACCCGAATTCTCTTTGGATATCCCAAATGATGTCGATGAGGCGGGTGCGATCGGAGTGGTAATACGCCATGATGGCCTTGATATCTTTTCTCATGGTTCCTCCTTCATCGTGCGGTCTTTATTGCTTATCTTAACCAATCTTTAGATGAACGCTCGTCCCAGGTTGTTCACAGTGAACTGGAGGAGCCGGAACTATTTCCCACCAAGGAAGCTTGAATGTTGATGCGCAACTTGCCGTAATGCTACTTGAACAATAGCACTGATGCCACTTGAGCGCGTCGGCGCGGCGGCCCTTCGAAGTAGGGACTTAGTCTGCCCCCTACCGGCTCCCGCGTTGATCATGAGGGTCCGTCTGCGGCGGGCGGACGACGCGGAAGAGTAAGGCCATCAGCGGACCAGGCCCGTCGCGGGTTTCCAAGACAGTCAGCCGGCGGCGTCGGTCGCGGCCGAGCCCTTCGAGCAATGCTTCTTTGCGGCGCTTGGCGACGTCGATCGCAGCCAAAACGCGTCGGCAGCGGCCAAGATGCGCAGTCGCGAGCACAGATCGGCATCGGGACTCGCTGATCGCGCTCAGAAACGCTGATCTTGCGGCCTGGAGCGCACCGATGCGCTCACGTCGCACCAAAAGCGGGCTGGCGGCGCGCTCTCGCCGCCCACACGCTGCTGGGGGCGTGGGCATGTGCAGAATGCCGCTGGGAGAAGCTCCGATCCTCGAAAGGCTACGGTGCATGCCACGGGGTTCTGACGAGACGCCTCCACATCTGGGGTGTCCCGTACTTCAATGTGATGGACAAGATCGTTCTCGAGATGCTCGAGGTCGGCGATGTGCCGGCGGCGAGGCATACGGATGTTTGCTGCCGACGCGGCGCGCCCTGTTTCACGGGGGTGAGCTGATTGGCTTCGGCCCGTCTCAGCAGGCATCGCTGTTCTCGCGGATGACCGAGTTCGCGCGCCAGGCTGCCGCACGTGCAGTCGACGAAGGGGCGCTCCGCGTCGGACAGGTGGCGGCGATGGCTCGTCGTGTGGCGCTCGAGTTGGCGAGCGCGCTTCACCCGGCGGTGCCGCGCCAGCGGCTTGCGACGGCGTGGGCCAAGCTGGAGTCGTTGGTGGCGCCGGCATGGGCGCCGCCAGCGCGGCCATTCGAGGAGGTCAACGCTGCCGGCGCCGACCTATTCCCCACCACAAGGGCATTGACGGCGGAGCGCCGGCTCGCCGAAGGCCGCGGCGAATCCAGCTCCCTGACGCAGCGGGGTCCGCTCCCCTACGGACTCACGTTGATCTTGGGCCTTGTCCGGCGGGTCGCGTGGACGATGCCGGCTGATCGTCGGTTCCGTGCCGGCGGAACGGCGCGCCCCATCCTTGCCGAAATTGACCGTCGGGCGCGTTCGAGCGCGAACCTCAAGCTCGCGATGCTTGCGCTTGACCCCGACGTGCCGTGGTCGGTCGAGGACCGCATCGATGCATGAGATGGCGCTGGGTCAAGGGCTGGTCGATACACTCGCAGAGCAAAGCCGACTGCACGGGTTTGCGGAGGTTCGGGTCGTGAAGCTGGCGATCGGCGCGCTTGGCCATGTGGACCCCGACGCGCTCGCGTTCTGCTTCGACGTCGTTAGCGCCGGGACGCTGGCGGAGGGCGCTACGCTCGAGATCGAGCGCCCAGCAGGTGCGGCGCACTGCATCGCGTGCGGTGCAGACGTGACGATCCAAAGTCGCATCGACGTATGCCCCGAGTGCGGCAGCCTTCAGCTGATCGTCACCGGTGGCGAAGAGATGCGCATCCGGGAGTTGGAGGTCCGATAATGTGCGGATCCTGCGGTTGCGGCTCGGAGAGCCGGCTCAGCACGGTAAGCGGTCACAGCCATCGTCACGGGCACGGCGCGGCCGATGAAGGCGCGGCGGCTCGCGTGCTATCGCTTGAGCTCGATCTTTTGGCGAAGAACGACGCCATCGCTGTGGTGAACCGGCGTCGGTTGCGGGCGCAAGGCACGTTGGCCTTGAACCTCATGTCTAGCCCCGGCGCCGGCAAGACGACCCTGCTCGTCGCCACCATCGACGCGCTCATTCGCAGCTTGCCGATCGGCGTCGTGGAGGGCGACCAGGCGACCGACAACGACGCCCAGCGCATCCGGGCAACGGGGGCGCCGGCGATCCAGGTCAACACGGGCAAGGGCTGCCATCTCGACGCCGGCATGATCGCCCACGCGCTCGACCACGGCATCGCGCCCGAGCAAGGCGTTCTGTTCGTGGAAAACGTCGGCAACCTCGTGTGTCCGGCGGGGTTCGATCTTGGTGAGGCCAAGAAGGTCGTCGTCGTGTCCGTCACCGAAGGCGAGGACAAGCCGCTCAAGTACCCGGACATGTTTGCGGTTGCGGACCTCGTCCTGGTTACCAAGAGCGATCTGCTGCCGCATCTTTCGATCGATTTGGAAGCCCTGGTCGCCAACGCGCGGCGGGCGCGCGCCAACGTGGAAGTGCTGACGGTGAGCGCGCAGACGGGCGTAGGCATGGACCGCTGGCTCGCCTGGATCGACCGGGCCCGCGCGCAACTCCGCAACGCCGCTTGAGCGATGGCGGCGCTGTTACCGCTCGAGGCAGGCGCGGCTACCGAGCGGCTTCGCGTGCGTGTCCGCGGACTCGTCCAAGGGGTCGGGTTCAGGCCGAGCGTTTACACACTCGCCAGGCGGCACGGGCTCGGCGGTTGGGTGCGCAATGACGGCGAAGGCGTATTGATTGAGGTTGAAGGCCGGGCCACGCAGGCCTTCCTGAACGACCTTGCCCATGCGCCGCCACCGCTCGCGCGGATCGATGCGATCGAGCACGGACAGATACCCGCGCAAGGTGAGCCGGCGTTCCGCATTGAGGCGAGCGGCTCTGGTGCGGCGACCACGCGCATTGGGCCCGACTCGGTCGTCTGCGACGCCTGCCTGGAAGAGCTCTTCGATCCGGGTGATCGTCGCTGGCGCTATCCGTTCTTGAACTGCACGCATTGCGGGCCGCGTTACACGATCACCCACGGCCTGCCGTACGACCGGTCGCGCACGGCGATGGCCCCCTTCTCGATGTGCCCCGCCTGTGCGGACGAATATGCGGACCCGCTCGACCGCCGCTTCCACGCGCAACCCACGGCGTGTCCGGCCTGCGGCCCCCAGCTTTCGGTGCCGATCGAGACGGTGGTCGCGGAGCTCGCTGCCGGTTCTATTGTGGCTATCAAGGGCTTAGGCGGCTACCAGCTCGCTTGCGACGCCCGCGACACTACCGCGGTCGAACGCCTGCGGCGCCGCAAGCAGCGGGACGCCAAGCCGTTCGCGGTGATGGTCGCGAGCCTGGCGGCTGCTTCGCGCCTCGCCGAGATCAATGATGAGGGAGCAGCGCTGCTGACGGCTCGCGAGCGGCCGATCGTTCTGCTGCCACAACGCGCAGACGGCGGGGTCAGTGAAGCGGTTGCACCCGGCCTCAACACCGTCGGTGTCATGCTCCCGGTGACGCCGCTGCACTACCTGCTTTTCCACGAGGTCGCCGGCCGACCCTCCGGCACCGCATGGCTTGCGGCACCGCCCGACGTGGCCTGGGTCATGACCAGCGCTAACCCCTCTGGACGGCCGCTCATCGTTGACGACGACGAGGCGCACGCGGAACTCGGCGGTGTCGCCGACCTCATCGTCAGCCATGATCGGGGCATCGTCGTCCGCAATGACGACAGCGTCGTGCAGCCGGACCGCCGCGGGCCCGTCTTCGTCCGTCGTGCGCGTGGCTACGTGCCCGCACCGCTTCATCTCGATCGTGTACGTCCTTCAGTTCTTGCGCTGGGTGGCTACCTCAAGACGACCCTCTGTGTGACCCGCGGCCGCGAGGCGTATCTGTCGCAGCACATCGGCGACCTCGATGACCTGGCTACTCGGCTCTTTCACGACGAGGTTCGCCAGCACCTTACCGCTCTGACCCGGGCCTCGCCCGAGGCCGTTGGGCACGATCTACATCCGGACTTCCCTTCGACGCGCGCCGCTCAGGAACTGGATCTGCCGACGGTGCCGGTGCAGCACCACCACGCGCATCTGGCAGCCGTGGCAGCGGAGCATGGGTACACGCGGCCGTTGCTCGGCCTGGCGTTGGACGGTGTTGGCTACGGCCCCGACGGCACGATCTGGGGCGGCGAATTGCTCGACGCGCATGGCACGCATTACGAGCGGCTCGGGCGGCTCATGCCCCTGCGGCAGCCCGGCGGCGACCGCGCCGCCAAGGAACCCTGGCGCATGGCCGCGGCCGCGCTCTGGGCACTGGGGTGCGGCGAGGAGATCGAAGCGCGCTTTTCAGGCGAGCGCGGCGCCGCGGCTATCGGTGGCGTCATCGAGCGAGGCATCCATGCGCCCGAGACGTCTAGCCTGGGACGGATGTTCGATGCCGCGGCAGCCCTGCTGGGCGTCGCCACAGCCAGCGCCTATGAAGGCGAGGCGGCGATGCGCCTCGAGGCCCTGGTCCGCCGACCGATCGCCAGCGACCTCTTTGCCTTCGGCCCCGCCGGTGACCTGGACCTCAGACCCCTCTTCAGACGGTTGATGCGGATCGACGCGCAGCGCGGCGCCGAGCTGTTTCATGGCACGCTGACCAGGTCCCTGGCGTGCTGGTTAGCAAAGCATGCTGCCGACCTTGGCCGTTCGACCGTGGCGCTGGGCGGCGGCTGCCTGGTGAACCGTGTCTTGCGGGAGGGGCTTATCGACGCCCTTGAGGCACGCGGATTGACCGTCCTCACGCCAAGGCTCGCGCCGCCCGGCGACGGCGGCCTCAGCCTGGGTCAGGCCTGGGTCGCCGCACATCATGTTGAAGGAGCTTAGTCCATGTGCCTCGCGGTGCCCGCCCAGGTGACGAAGGTGGTTGATGACGAGTGGTGTCTTGTCGACCTCGGCGGCGTGCGGAAGGAGATCTGCACAGCGCTGGTCGAGGACGTGGAGGAGGGCGAGTACCTGATCATCCACGTCGGCTACGCGCTCGGGCGCCTGGACGCCGAGGAGGCCGAGCAGACTCTGGCTTTGCTGGAACTGCAGGCGGCAGCGCGCGACGAACTAGCCGGGCACGCGCCATGAAGTACGTCGACGAGTTTCGCGACGGTCGGCTGGCTAAAGTGGTTCGGGCTCAGCTTCATGCCGAAGCCGATCCGGGTCGCAGCTACCGACTCATGGAGTTCTGCGGCGGCCACACCCACGCCGTGTTCCGCTACGGCGTCCAGGATCTGCTTCCTGCCTGCGTGGAAATGCTGCACGGGCCCGGCTGCCCCGTCTGCG
>CAYUKE010000225.1:0-5687 GCA_964445185.1 uncultured Geminicoccaceae bacterium | reverse complement strand
CGCGCTTTCTCACCCCCCCCCCCGCTCGGGGGGGGCTGCTGCCCGCCCCCCCCCACCCCCCATTCCCGCCAGACATGTGGAACCCATGCTGATACATGGACAAACTACGTTCGCTGATTGCCTTGGTCGTTCAGGCCAACCCGCCGGCCTCGCCGCCGTCGAAGCACAGATGCAGGCTGTCGCAAACACGGCGGCCGACACGCCTGCAGCGCGAGCAATCTCCCATCACCTGACCGCCGGCGGTCACAGGACCCGTGCGAACTTCGCGCTCGACGCTGGACACGCTCTCGGGCTTGACCCGACGGTTCGGGTGGCGATCGCAGCCTCGTGCGAACTTTTGCATAACGCGTCCCTTCTGCATGACGACCTCCAGGATGATTGTGACGTCCGGCGCGGACGCCCAACCGTGGCCGCGCTTTTCGGACGCGATGTGGCGCTCTGTGCCGGCGATCTTTTGATTTCCGCGGCTTACGCGGCGGCCGCCCCGATGGTCGCGCATGCTGGGCCGCGATGCCTAGATCTGATCCACGGCGCCGTTTCCCGCGCGATCGACGGCCAGATACGAGACCGCAGCGGCCTTAATTGCTCCGCAGACTGGGATACGTTCGAGCGAACGGCGGCGGCCAAATCTGGCGCCCTGCTCGCCCTGCCATTCGAGCTTTGCCTGCTGGCGGACGCAAAGGCGGCTGCACTTCCGACGGCACGGTCCGCCGGCTTGGCCTTCGGCACGGCCTATCAAGTCGTCGATGATCTGGCGGATGTCGAAGAGGATGTGCGCTCGGGCGCTGTAAACGCGGTCCTTCTCTTGCAGGCAGCGGAAGGTCTTAGCCGGCACGCTGCACGCGCGCATGCCGCTCGCCTCGCCGCAAGCTCGCTTCACCAAGCGTGCGACGCCGCAGCATCGCTCCCTCAGAATGCCGGCGCGCCGCTCGTCACCGCCGCAGCCGCGCTGTTCAACAAACTCGAGGAGGTCTGACATGCCCCGTGACACCGGTGCCGCCGCCGGCCCGCAAGCCATTGTGATCGGCGGCGGCTTTGGCGGCCTTGCCGCCGCCCTCCGCCTCCGCGCGAAAGGCCATCGCGTAACCCTCATCGACCGTTGCTCCCGGCTCGGGGGGCGCGCGCAGGTGTTCGAACGAGACGGCTTTCGCCATGACGCCGGCCCGACCGTCCTGACCGTCCCCGCGCTCTTCGAGGAGCTCTTCGCCCTGTTTGGCAAGCGACTCGAAGATTACGCGCGGCTTGTCATGCCAGACCCGTGGTACCGCTTTCGCTTTGCCGATGGTGAAACGCTCGATTACGGCCCCACGGAGGAACGCACCGAAGCAGAGATTGCCCGGCTCTCGCCGGACGACGTCGAGGGCTATCGCCGCTTTGGCCGCCATGCCGAACGGATCTATTCCAAGGCGTTCGCCGAACTCGCGGACAAGCCGTTTCACAACCCGGCCTTCATGATGCGTCAGGTGCCCGATCTTTTGCGGCTGCGCAGTTACGAAACCGTTTGGCAATCCGTCTCCCGGTTCATGAAAGACGATCGTTTGCGGCGCGCGTTCTCGATTCAACCGCTCCTGGTCGGCGGCAACCCATACGACACGACCAGCATTTACGCGATGATCAACCATCTGGAACGGGCACATGGTGTCTGGTTCCCGATCGGCGGCACGGGGGCGCTGGTCGATGCGCTTGAGCGGCTGATGGTCGAGGAGGGCATCGAAATCCGGCTCGGCGAGACGGTGGAACGTATCCTCTTGGACGGGGACCGGGCGACTGGCGTAGCGCTTGCCTCCGGCGTCGAGATCCGGGCCGAGACGGTCGTTTCGAATGTGGACCCGGTGCACCTCTACAAGCACATGCTGCCTCGCGAGGCCTCAAGCCGTCTTGCCCGACTGCGCACGCGGAGTTCCGAGCTCTCGATGGGGCTCTATGTCCTTTACTTCGGCGCAAAGCGCCAATGGCCGGAGGTGGCGCACCACACAGTTTGGTTTGGCGAACGGCATCGCGAGTTGCTCGCCGATATCTTCAAGCGGAAGGTTCTGGCGGAAGACTTCTCGCTCTATGTCCATCGGCCCACGGCGACAGACCCGTCCTTTGCGCCCGAAGGTTGTGACAGCTTCTACGTGCTCTGCCCCGTTCCCAATCTCCTCGGCGACATCGATTGGGAGATCGAGGGACCGCGACTTCGCAACCGGATCGTTGCCGCATTGGACGCGACCATGCTTCCGGGGCTTTCCAAGACCATCTGCGCCGAATTCGCGATGACGCCCGTCGATTTCGCAGACCAATATCTCGCCACCGCGGGGACCGGCTTTTCGATCTCGCCGATCTTTCGGCAATCGGCCTGGTTCCGCTTCCACAATCGCGGCGAGGGCATTTGCGGGCTCTATCTCGTCGGGGCCGGCACCCATCCGGGCGCAGGTCTGCCAGGGGTTGTGTCCTCGGCCAAGGTGTTGGATCGACTGGTCCCATCGGCCTCGGAGGTGGTGTGATGGGCGGTGATCCGTCGGCGACCATTCTCGCCCGACATGGCCGGAGCTTTCATTGGGCGGCACGGTTTCTTCCAAAGGATCAGGCCCGTAACGCCGCGCGGCTCTATGCCTTTTGTCGGGCCGTCGATGATCTGGCGGATCGGGACGGCGGCCCAGGCGCCGAGGATCGGCTCCGGCGGCTTCGCGCGTTATTGATTGTGGAGCACCCATCGGACCCCCTCGCCCGGGCATTCAGTGTGCTTAACCGCGATATCGACCTGACCTTGCCTGCAGCCCGGCAACTGATCGACGGCGTCTGCAGCGATCTATCCTCGGTCCGGATGGCGGATGAGGCGGAGCTTCTGCGCTACGCCTATCGTGTGGGCGGCACGGTCGGCATCCTGATGTGCGATGTCCTCGGGGTGCGAGAGGCAGCGGCACGGCGTCATGCGGTCGATCTCGGGATCGCCATGCAACTCACCAACATCGCCCGCGACGTGCTCGAGGACGCGGAGAATGGGCGGCGCTATCTGCCCGCGCGATGGGTGCTCGCCGCTCCCGGGGAGATCGCGCGAGGCGACCGCGCCCTGGAACCTGCGATCCGCGCGGCAGTTCTGCGACTTATCTCGCTGTCCGAGCGCTACTACGCGAGTGGCGCGGCCGGCTATCGCTTCCTGCCACGGCGGGCCCGGCTGGCCATTGCAGTTGCCGCAGCGCTCTACAAAGGGATCGGCACGTCCATCGCTCGCCGCGGCGGCGACTATTCAAGCGGCCGAACGGTTGTCCCGGTCTGGAGAAAGGTAGCCTTGACGCTTGGGACAGCCGTTCTGCCACCTGCTGTGGCGCATGCATCCCATGATCCCGATCTGCACCGCCACTTCGCGGATCTTGCCGCCCTTGCGTTCCAGCCCCAGACAGCGAGGGAGGACATCGATGATGTCGCTGCCTGACACACAGGTCGCAATCCTCGGGGGCGGATGTGCAGGCCTCAGCGTTGCCGTGCGTCTCGCCGCTCTGAATATCCCAGCAGTCGTGATTGAGCCGCGGACGGCCTATGAGGAAGACCGAACTTGGTCATTCTGGCGCGACCGACCCGATCCGTTCGATGACTGCGTGCGGGCGCGATGGTCGCGCTGGCGCGTCAGCCATGCCGGCCGCCTCGTGCGACGTAAGTCGGACCGCATCAGATATGAAACCGTGTCTTCAGGCGCGGTCTACGACAAAGCGCTGCGGCTCTGCGCGTCGTCTTCCGTCGATCTTCGGTTGGGCTCAGCCGTTGTGGATGACCCCCACCCGCAGGCAGGGTCTGGGCTTTGGTTGACTGAAACCACCGCGGGCCGCCTGCGCAGTCGCTATTTGATCGACACACGTCCCCCACCCTCTGTGGCGCCTTATGGGCAAGTGTTTCTCGGCCGCGAAGTCGCCTTCCCGCACGCCGTATTCGACGCCACGGAAGTCGGACTGATGGACTTTCGACACCCTCGGCACGACCGAGTGGATTTTCTCTACACCTTGCCCTTTGCGCCAGACAGAGCGCTCGTCGAGGTCACCTCTTTCACCGACGCCGCACCCGGCATGGCCTCCCTGAGAGACTGGCTCGACGCCGAGATCGACGGGATATCAGGCGGCCTGCGATGCGACGTGTTGCGAGAGGAGCGCGGCTTCATTCCCATGGAACCGGCGCGATTACTGGACCGACGCAAGCCGGCACTCCGGCATGTTGCTGCCGGGCTTCGCGGCGGGGCCGCCCGTCCAAGCACGGGCTATGCGTTCCAGCGGATCCAACAGATGAGCGATGCGATCGCGGACGGGATCCGCACCGAGCGTGACACGATCCCCGTTGGTCTCGACCCGCTCGGAACCCGCTTTATGGATCGGATTTTTCTTCGCGTCATCCAGCGTCGACCTGCGGCCGCACCCGAGCTGTTCTCCAAGCTCTTCGAACATGCCGGCCGCGATCGGCTCGAGCGGTTCCTTTCTGGCTCCACCGCGCCGCTCGACCGCTTTGCGGTGGTCAGCTCTCTTCCGCCGGCGCCGTTTCTCCGCGAGCTGGCAGTGCCATGACCGGGGTGGAGGGCGCGGCACACAGCGTGGATTTGACAGGCCGTCATCGTGCCGGGCTGCTGCTGGCGCTTCCCATACTCCTCGCCGCCACTTTGATGAGCCAGCCGAGCCTCGAGACGCAACTGCTCTTTCTCGCCCCGCTGGTGGCCCTCCTCGGTGTGCCGCACGGGGCGCTCGACTGGGACATCGCTGCGCGCATCTGGCCGCTCCGGGGTGTGTGGTCGCATCTTAAATTCGCCGGCCTCTATCTTGGCCTCGCAGGGGTTACCCTGGTCCTCTGGCTCGTCGTCCCGGTTGTCGCGCTGGCGGTGTTCCTTGCCTACTCTGCTGTTCACTTCGCAGACGACTGGCGCGAGGAGCTGCCCCTGGCATATCGCCTTGCCGCTGGCGCAGGGATTATCGTCCTGCCGATCGCCGCTCATCCAGACGACGTTGCAATGATCTTCGGGATGCTGGCAGAGCCGGCTGGAGGCGCGATGATCGCTGAGTTCCTAGAGTTCGTCGGCGCGCCGCTCGTGGCTGTCATCGCCGTCGGTGCGCTCTCGGCGAGCGTGACCGCCCCAAGGCTCGCATTGGAGATCGGGTTCATCGCCGTCAGCGCCTGGCTCGGGCCGCCACTGATCTTTTTCGTCCTCTACTTTTGCTGTCTTCACTCCCCAAGGCACTTTTTAAACACGACGCGGGCACTCGGACTTGGGCTCTTTGCAGGGATCAAGGCCGCGGCGCTCCTGACCGCAGTGACTGTGGCTGCGGCTGCAATGGCTGGCCTGGCGGTCTGGCAAATCGGCCTTCCCACAGACGCCACCATCGTCCGCACAGTGTTCATCGGCCTCGCCGTACTCACGGTGCCCCATATGATTCTCCTGGATCGGTTCTGGGCTCGAGTGGGCGCCTAAAGCTCACGTCGAAATCATCTTCCACACCGAAGTGGTCAATTCTTGGCTCCAGCGACTTCGAGATAGTCACCTTACATCATTGAATCGCACGCAATTTCTGCTGACGTTCGCAGAACCGTTACACAAACCACCATTGTGAACGACCGCCATGGGCTCGATCCAGCCATTTGCTGCGCTCAGCACGAATGTCCGGAGTGGTCACGGCGCCCCGGAAGCTAGCCGACAGCCCTTGCTGAGTTGCACGTCGCCTTACATATTGCAT
>CAYUKE010000224.1:0-5713 GCA_964445185.1 uncultured Geminicoccaceae bacterium | reverse complement strand
GTTAATATTGAACAAGTGTTCAATTGTATGAGCGAAGCATGGAGCCGGCGTTCCGCGACGACCTCGCAGCGACCTTCCGCCAGCTCTCCGATCCGAACCGGCTCGGCATCGCGCTGCTCTGCTTGGAGCGCGAGCGCAGCGTCGGCGAGATGGCGGAGGCGCTCGGTCTCTCGCTGTCGCTCGTGAGCGCGCATCTGCGGCGTCTCAAGGACGCTCGGCTGGTGCGCTCACGGCGCGACGGCAAGCAGGTGTTCTGCCGGCTCGACGACGATCACGTCGCGGACATGCTGCGCCTCATGGCCGAACACGTCGCTAACCCCGACGGCTGCGCGCGCGAGGCCGTCGATCAGCTGGAGGACTGAAGCCCATGGCAGCCACGATCGAGATCACCCAGGTCAAGTGTGCTTGCGCCGACTGCGTCTGTGTTGTCGCCACCGACAAGGCACTGGTTGCGGACGGCCGCTACTATTGCAGCGAAGCGTGCGCGAACGGCCACAAGAGCCAGGCCGGTTGCGAGCACGCCGGATGCAAGTGCCACGGCTGACCTAATGGCGTCGGCGCGGCGGTCGCTGGCCGACGCCAGCAGAGCTGACCGACGGCAGTTGGCCGCCGCGCTGCCTCCGCTCATTCGCCACGAAGGGCGGTGATCGGGTCCCAGACATAGGCGACCTCGTCGAAGTCGACGCCGCGCTCGCGACTGACTTGGCGCACCTTCGCTGTGCCGCCCATCCGGCGGTAGAAGCGCTGCCCGGGCTCGTTGGCGGCGAGCACCCAGAGCCCGAGGCGTTGCGCGCCGCGGCCCTCGAAGACCGCGCCCAGCGACTTGAGCAGGCGGCGACCGAGGCCGCGGCCCTGGAGGTCCGGATGCACGTAGAGAGCGTAGATCTCGCTGTCGGCGGGCAGGCTCGGATCGCGGCGCCAACCGCCGGAGGCAAACGCGACGACCGCGCCGTCGGCACGGGCTGCCACCCGCGTCGCCGTGTCGCCGCTCAAGAGGATCTGCCGCCAGTAGCGCACGCCTGACGGGTCGTCGGCCTTGGGGAAGGCACGTGTGGGCAGGAGACCCTGATAGGCGGCCTGCCAGCTTAGTGCCTGGACCGTCAGAATACCGGCCGCATCGCCAACCGCGCCGGGCCGCGTGCTCAGTCGCATGCGCGGGTCACGATCATGGCGCGGCCAGCATGGCCCTGGTGCCGAGCATACCGCACGTGCGAGACTGTAGCGTCATCAGAAGGCGGCCTGCCGTCGCCCGTTCGCTGGGGGATACCAATGTTGCGCATCTGGGGACGCGGAAACTCCATCAACGTTCAGAAATTGGTGTGGGCGGCGGCGGAGCTGGATCTCGCCTTCCAGCGTATCGATGCCGGCGGACCCTTCGGCGGCCTCGACGATGCCAGCTTCGTCGCGAAGAATCCTAACCGGCGAATCCCCGTGCTCGAGGACGACGATGTCATCGTCTGGGAAAGTCATGCGTGCCTCAGATATATGGGGGCGCGCTACGGCGCGGGCCAGCTCTGGCCGGAGGACCCGATCGCGCGCGCCCCCGTCGACATGTGGCTCGACTGGTATCACAACGACGGCTTCGTGCACCTGCGCGACATCTTCATGCAATTGGTCCGCACGCCCGAAGCCGACCGCGACGACGCGCTCGTCGAGAACCAGCGCGCGGCACTGGACGCCAAGCTGGCGATTGTCGACGCCCGGCTGCAGGAAGCGGCCTACCTCGGTGGCGCCATGTTCACGATCGCCGACATCCCCATGGGTCTCCTGGTCGATCGCTGGTACCGCCTGCCGATCCGGCGAAGCGAGCGGCCCGCGCTCGCTCGCTGGTATGAAGGGCTCGCCGCCCGGCCCGCCTTCGCGGAGTATTGCGCAGCACCGCTCACCTGAGGCGGCAGGTGTCGACGCGACGGCACCGTGTGCTAGGTCCCTTGGGGTCGCCCAGTTTCAAGGTCAGTCGATGAGTGAGCCCGCGGTCCAGCCGGCGGAAGACGATGCGCCGACGCCGGCCGAGCGCAGCCGAGACTATCGGCACGCGCTCGGCAGCTTCGCCACGGGCGTCACGGTGGTGACCTGCCGGGCGCCCGACGGTCGGCGCATCGGCCTTACCGTCAACTCCTTCGCCAGCGTCTCCCTTGAGCCAAGGCTTGTCTCCTGGTGCCTCGCGCGCACCGCGCTCAGCTTTCCGGACTTCGAGGCGGCGCCGACCTTCGCGGTCAACGTCTTGAGCGTTGAGCAGGAGCCGCTGGTCTACCGCTTTGCGCAACGGACGCTAGAGGACCGCTTCGAGGGCTTGAACGTTGCGTCCGGGCTCGGCGGCGCGCCGCTGCTCGACGGTTCCGCCGCCCGTTTCGAATGCCGAAACGCCGCCATCCATCCCGGTGGCGACCACGTCATCTTCGTCGGCGAGGTCGAGCGCTACGCGCGCTTCGAGCATGAGCCCTTGGTTCTCATGCGCGGCCGATTCGGCCGGCTCGGCGACGATGCCTGAGCCGCGTCCGGGCGGCCTCGACGACAACCCGAGCGCCTTCGCCGAGGCGATGGGCGTGGATGTGACCGAGTGGGTCGAGGACTTCGTCCGGCTCCAGGCGCCGGTTCGCGACTGGCAGCTCAATCGCTCGCGGATCGTCCACGGCGGCGTCGCCGCTGCGATGGTCGACATGGCCTGCGGGTTCGCCGGCCTCTACACCCCGCCGGACGCGCCGCAAAAGCACGCGCTGACCTTGTCGCTGACCGTTCAATTCACTGGTCAGGCGCGTGCTGGCCGGCTCGTCGCGGAGGGTCGGGTCAAGACCCGCGGGCGCCGCATCTTCTTCTCCGAGGCGACGCTGTGGATCGAAGGCGGTGACATGCTGGCCTTCGGCAGCGGCACGTTCCGCCTGCGCGGCGATCGCTGAGCCGCGTGCAGGGGCGTGCTGCCGAGCTGATGCCGCGGGTCTTCATGGACGGCCCCTGGCGACTGGCCACCGGGCTGCGCCGCCTCGACCCGCAGGCGTGGCTTCTCTTCACCGAGCATGAAGCAGCGGAGATCGCGCTCAAGCGTCGCCTGCTCGCCGCCGGCGCCGACGTCGTCGCCCAGACGCCCGACGCCGCGCCGGCTATCGCGGAAGGGCTGGTCCTGATCGAGGCGTTCCTCGGAGAGCATCATCCGGACCGACTGCCGGGCCCGAGCGAGCCCGATCCGCTCATCCGCGCCGGGCTGCTCGTCCAGGAGGATCTGTGCTGGCTGGCGCCGGGTGCGGACGGCTACCGGCTCATCGCCGCGTTCGTTGCCTTTCCGGCGCGGTGGCGGCTCGCCGACAAGATCGGCCGGCCGCTCGCGGCCATCCACGAGCCCGTTCCGGGCTATGCCGATCGACTCGAAGCGCCGGTCGATCGTCTGTTCCAGTCGATCGTCGCCGACTGGCCGGTCTGGCGGGCGAACTGGTCCATCCTCGACGATCCGGCGCTGCACCAGCCGGTACGGGCGCAACCCGCCGGCACCGCCACCATCGACGCGCTCTGGCTGCGGGTCGAGCGGCAGACCCTGCGCCGACTGCCGGACACGGGCACCGTGCTCTTCACCATCCACAGCTTCGTCGAACCCATCGCCCGCATCGCCGCCGAGCCGGAAGCGGCCGCCGCGTTGGCCGCCCGCCTCGAAGAGCTCTCGCCCGCGATGGCCGGCTACAAGGCGCTCGCGCCGATCCGCGACGAGCTGCGTGCCGCACTCATGGCCGGTGCCGCCGCTTGACGCCCGCGCCCGACTGGCCCCAGTCGAACGATGGCGAGGCGTGGAGCGCGGGCGATGGACGAGGCGGTGTCGGTGCGGGCGGTGATCGATGCGCGCGGGCTGCAGTGCCCGATGCCGCTCGTCAAGCTGCGCCAGGCGCTGATGGTGCTCGGCCCTGGCGACGCGGCGCGCCTGCTGGCGACCGATCCGCAGACCTGGGACGATGTCGCCGAGTTCTGCTTCACGACCGGCAACGAGCTGGTCGAAGGGCGGCGCGAGGGCGCGCTCCTCACCCTCGTCGTCCGCAGAGTCGCGTGATGCCGGCTGGTCGCCCGGGATGCCGTGGCTGTCGATGCCTCTTGCCAAGCCCGGCCCGGCGAGGACGATGCCGCCGACAGCGTTTCGAGGCACGGTGATGCGCATTCTCTACTTCGCCTGGCTGCGACACCGCGTCGGCACGGCGCGCGAAGAGATCGAGCTGCCGCCCGGCGTCACCACCGTCAATGAGCTGGCCGCCTGGCTCGCCAAGCGCTCGCCCGGCTTCAAGCAGGCGTGGGAAGCGCCGGGCGTGGTCCGCGTCGCCGTCAACCAGACGCACGTCACCGAGGACGTCGCCATCGGGCCCGACGACGAGGTCGCCTTCTTTCCGCCGGTGACCGGCGGATGATCCGCGTCCAGGCCGAACCGTTCGACGTGGCGGCCGAGACCGCGGCGCTTGCCGGTGGCCGCATCGACATCGGCGCGGTGGTGACGTTCCAGGGTGTCGTTCGCGGCGGCGACGGCGCCGACGCGATCCGCGCGATGACGCTCGAGCACTATCCCGGCATGACCGAGCGCGAGCTAGCCCGGATCGAGGCCGAGGCGCAGTCGCGGTGGCCCTTGCAGGCGAGCCTGATCGTCCATCGCTACGGCCGCATGGAGCCCGGCGAGCCGATCGTCCTCGTCGTCACTTGCGCCCGCCACCGCCAGGCTGCGTTCGACGCGTGCGCCTTCCTGATGGATTGGCTCAAGACCCAGGCGCCGTTCTGGAAGCTGGAGGAGAAGGCGGACGGCACCAGCCGTTGGGTCGACGCGCGAACCACCGACGACGCGGCGGCGGCGCGGTGGAGCTAGTGCCGTGACCATCCCCGAGACGATGGCCGGCGTTGTGCTCACGGGTCATGGCGGGTTCGACAAGCTGCATCACCGCACCGACCTGCCTCTGCCGCGGCCGGGCGCGGACGATGTGCTGATCCGGGTCCGCGCGTCGAGCGTCAACAACACCGACATCAACACGCGCATCGGCTGGTACTCGAAGGCCGTCGGCGAGGCGACCGGCGCGGGTGGGGCCACCGGCCTCGACCACGCCGAGGCGGCTGATGCGAGCTGGTCCGGCGTGCCGCTGACCTTCCCGCGCATCCAGGGCGCCGACTGCTGCGGCGAGATCGCGGCGGTCGGCGCTGCTGTCGATCCGAACCGGATCGGCGAGCGTGTGCTCGTGCGCGCCCTCATGCGTGCCCCGGTCGATTTTCGCCCGTTCGAGTGCTGGACCTTCGGCTCCGAGTGCGACGGCGGGTTCGCCGAGTACGCCACCGCGCCTGCCGCCGACACCTTCCGGGTCGAGAGCGGGCTCAGCGACGCGGAGCTGGCGGCGATCCCCTGCGCCTACGGCACGGCTGAAGGAATGCTGGTGCGCGCGAGCGTCACCGGGGACGATCGCGTGCTTGTCCTCGGCGCCTCGGGTGGGGTCGGCTCGGCGGCCGTCCAGCTCGCCAAGCTCCGCGGGGCGCAGGTCACGGCCGTCGCCGGTGCCGACAAGCGAGCCGCCGTCGCCGCCCTGGGCGCCGATCGGGTTCTCCCGCGCGGCGAGCCGCTTCGCGACCACGTGGCGCCGCGCGCCTTCTCGGTGATCGTCGATCTGGTCGGCGGCGCCGGCTTCACCGAGCTTCCCGACCTCCTCGCGCGCGGTGGCCGCTACGTCACGGCCGGGGCCATCGCCGGGCCCCAGGTCCGCTTCGACCT
>CAYUKE010000223.1:0-5781 GCA_964445185.1 uncultured Geminicoccaceae bacterium | reverse complement strand
GACGGCGCCCGCCATCCTGTCGGTTGGCGCACAATCCGGCCTCGTCGTGCCGCTCATCGCGATCCACCTGTTCGTCTTCTACTTCGGCATCCTCGCCGACGACACGCCGCCGGTCGGTCTTGCCGCCTACGCCGCCGCCGCAATCTCGCGAGGCGATCCGATCGCCACCGGCGTGCAAGGCTTCATGTACGACATCCGGACGGCGCTCCTGCCCTTCCTCTTCATCTTCAATACCGACCTGCTGCTGATCGACGTCGGCCCGTTGCAGGCCATCTACGTGTTCGCTACCGCTCTGGTCGCAATGCTCTGCTTCGCGGCGGCGACACAAGGCTACTTCTTCGCCCGCAACCGGCTTTGGGAGACGGTAGCCCTGCTCCTCGTCGCCTTCACGCTGTTCCGTCCGGGCTTCTGGCTCGACCAGATCCAAGCACCCTATGTTCCGTTCACGGGTCCGGCGGTTTTGGAGGCGGCGGCAACCGCGCCGACCGACGCGACGCTGCGCCTCGTCGTCGATGGGCCGGATTTCGACACCGGCCGCGCCCAGACGACCACGATCGCTGTCGACCTCGGCGCGCTCGGGGATGGCGCGGAACGACTGGAGCGCCAGGGGCTGACCGTGATTGAAATGGACGGCCAGATGGTTCTGGAGGAGCCTTTCCCCGGAACACCCTTCTTCGAGGCACTCGGCAACGAGTATGACTTCTATGGCGCCGAGCCGGTGACCATCGCCCGGGCAGAAGTGGCTGCGGACCGTCTGCCCAAGGAGTTGTTCTACCTGCCGGCTTTCGTTCTCCTCATGTTGGTCGTGCTGGTCCAAGATCGGCGCAAGACACAACCTGCTTTCTAGGTGCTTGCGGTGTTCAAGTCCCTGCTCCTACCGATCGACCTCGCTGCTGGCACGGGCCGACGCAGGACCTTGGCGGTCGCGAGCGACATGGCGCAGCGCTACGCTGCAGCCCTCCACGTCATGACCGTCGTGCCCGACTTCGGCATGTCGATCGTCGGTAGCTTCTTCGACGACGGCTTCGCCGACCGGGCGCAATCGGAGGCCGCTGAGCAACTCGAAGCGCTCTGCATCGCGCACCTGCCGCCCGGGCTCGCCTGCGTCCGCCACGTCGCGCGCGGCCCGATCTACGACGAGATACTCCGCGCGGCGAAACGGTTGGACTCGGACTGTATCGTGATGGGCTCGCATCGGCCCGAGCTGAAGGACTATCTTCTGGGGCCGAATTCAGCGCGTGTCGTCCGCCACGCGCCGTGCACGGTGATGGTCGTGCGCGGCTAGCACGCGTCGACCGCCTCAGGGGGCCGGCGTTGCTGCTGCCCCTTCGCAGATCAGACCACAGCTCACCTCGCCAAAGCTTGCGTTGGGATTCAGCGTTCCCAAAGCAAGCATCGCGAGCGCAAAAGCAATGGCGAGCGAGGTGCGGGTGAATTCTGGCGTCGTCATTGACGCGGTCCCTGTTGCATCGCGTTCGGCAGACGGCCGTGATCGATCCAACTGTCGATCTTACACGCTAAGACTTCCTTAACGCGCGTACGCCCACCTCACAGTGACATACGGCACCACGCGCCGCTCGGATGCGCGACACCAATTCCACTTACGGTATATCAGCGCGCGAGACGCCCGGCGAGTGCGTTGCTGCGACGCACTATCGGAAAATGGTCCTGCGACAGTCCGGCGCGGATGGCCGGATGTCGTCGCCAACGCCACCTTGTAGGACCACGCCGTCCGGCGCACGTGGAGCCTTGCGCCGGCCGACGGCCACCTGTTCAACGAGCAACAGCGCCCTTGCCCACGAGGAACCTGCCCGATCATGCTCGCCTGGTTCGACGGCCACAACGATCTGCTCTTGCGTCTGTGGCGCCAGGATGACGGTAGTGGTGATCTCTTTCTCGACGGCGGCGGGGAGCGCCCAGGCCACCTTGACTTGGCCGGCTGCCGCAATGGCGGCTTTGCGGGTGGTCTGTTCGCATCCTTCGTGCCGTCGCCGGCGCCGTCAGACGGCGCCGGGCGGGCTCTCGGCACCGGGCCGGTGGAACGCGACGAAGCGCTGCGCGTGACGATCGCGCAGGGCGCCCGCTTGCGGCGCCTGATCGAGGCATCCGCGGGCGCGATGGCGTTTTGCCGCACCTTGGCCGACATCCGCGGCGCGATGGCGGACGGCCGGATCGCCTGCGTCTGGCATCTCGAGGGTGCGGAGGCGATCGGCGTCGAGCTCGACGAGCTGGAGGTGCTGGAGGCGGCCGGGCTGCGCTCGGTCGGCCCGGTCTGGAGCCGCGAGAACGCGTTCGGCCACGGCGTCCCGTTTCGCTACTTCACGCCTCCGGACACCGGGCCCGGGCTCACGGACGCCGGCCGCCGCCTCGTCGGCGCGCTCGAGGCGAAGCGGATGCTGGTCGACACGGCGCACCTGAACGAGCGTGGCTTCTGGGACGTGGCGGCGGTCGCCCAGCGGCCGTTCGTCGCGAGCCACGCCAACGCCTATAGCCGCGTGCCGTCGGCGCGCAACCTGACCGATCGCCAGCTCGACTGCCTCAGGGAACGCCGCGGCCTCGTCGGCCTCAACCTGTCGGTGCCGGACCTTCGGGCCGATTGTCGGCGCGATCCGGACACGCCGATCGAGGACGTGGTGCGGATGTTCGACGATCTGATCGCTCGCGTCGGCGAGGACCTGGTCGGTCTCGGCTCCGACTTTGACGGCGCCACCATCCCCCGCGTCATCGGCGGCGCTGCGGGTCTGCCCGTCCTTGAGCGTGCGTTGCGCGACCACGGTTACGACGATGCGCTGCTGGCGAAGCTCGCGCACGGCAACTGGCTCGACCTCCTGGAGCGTGTCTGGGGCGGCTGACCGGCCCGCGCCGCCCAGAGAGCCGCGGCGGCGATCGAGACAACAAGACCCTCAGCGCCAACAGTCAAAAGCCGAAGCGGCACGACGACCGTGCCGGCAGGTCGGCAGGCGACGAGACCGCACGCGCGGCTCGCAAGTCCGCCGACGCGGTGGCAGAACGGATCCGCGGCCGTGATGTCCACGGTTGTGACGAACCTTGAGGCGCTGGTTCATGACGGTACGCGTCGCGGTGGTGGGGTGCGGCCATTTCGGTCGCTATCACGCGCAGAAATACGCGTCGCTACCCGGCGTTGAGCTCGTCGCCTGCGTGGACACCAACCCCGCCGCGGCCGCCCGGGTGGCGCAGGAGGTCCAGAGCTTCGCCACGGCGCGCCTCGAGGACGTCATCGACGGCATCGATGCCGCCAGCGTCGCGGTGCCCACGCGCCATCACTTTGCGATCGCCGACCAGCTGCTCCGGGCCGGCAAGCACGTGCTGATCGAGAAGCCGCTCGCCGCCACCCGCGAGGAGGGCAAAGCCCTGGTCGACCTCGCCGAGGACCGTGGACGAATCCTCCAGGTTGGCCATCTCGAGCGCTTCAACGCGGCGATCTTGGCGCTTGGTGACGTGGTCCATGGGCCGCTCTTCATCGAGAGCCATCGGCTCGGCGGGTTCAATCCGGGGCGCGGCACCGACGTCTCGATCGTTCTCGATCTGATGATCCACGACATCGATCTGATCCAGGAGTTCGTCGGGCGCCCGCTGGCGACCGTCGATGCCGTTGGCGTGCCGGTGCTGACCGAGCAGGACGACATCGCCAACGCCCGGCTGACCTTCGAGGGAGGTTGCACCGTCAATGTCACGGCAAGCCGTGTGTCGATGACGCCGCAACGCCGCATGCGGATCTTCCAGCACGACGCCTACATCGCGATCGACTTCCAGACCCGCGAGGCGACCATCGCCCGGCGCGGCATCGGCAAGCCGCTGCCGATGCTGCCGGGAATCGGCGTCGAGGAGCGCGCGTTCGCGCCGAACGACGCGCTGCTGCTGGAGGTGGAGAGCTTTCTGCGCGCGGTCGCGGGCGAGGCGCCGGTGACCGTGTCGGGCCGGGCCGGGCTTCGTGCCCTCGACACGGCGCTGTGGATCAGCGAATCGCTCCGCCGCCCGGGCGGCGCCTGAGTACGCACGGTTAGCCGGTACCGACCGCGCACGAGCGCCCATCGCCGGAGGGTAGGGCTTCGCCGTCGATCCAGGCGATTACGTCACGGTTGACGGCGTCACGCCCCAGATCGCGCAAAAGTAGGTGCCACCCCTCCGGGTAGCGGACAACGGTGCACGCCTCCGGCTGCAAGCTGGCCAGGAACGGCGCGAAGGCGCGATCCGGCACGACTTCGTCGCGGGCACCGATGAGAACAAGGCGCGGCAGGGCGAGGTCGGGTGCGGCGACGAGGCCCGCATCCATGACCCGGACGAGGCCACGGAGCGCGCGGGCACGGGCGGTCGGCAAGTATAGCGGGTCGCGGCCGAGGGCGATCAGCATCGGGACGTTATCTGAGGCTTGGATCTCGAGGCCCTCGGCCGAGAGGTCGAGGTCCGGCGCGACCGCGGCGGTGATCCAGAGGCTGGCGCGAAAGAGTGGGTTCAGCCGGTCGCCGGCCCAAACCGCCGGCGCTGCGAGGATCAGCCCGTCGACCGGCGGCGCGTCGGGCCGGTCGAGGGCCGCCATCGCGACTGCCGCGCCCATGCTCTCGCCGAGCACGAAAACGGGTCGCTTCGGCGCCAGCCGCCGGGCTTCGGCGATGATGGCGTTGAGATCGGCGACGAGCTGCTCGGTACCGGCCCAGCCGCCGCGATCTGCGTTGGCCCCGAAGCCGGCCTGATCGTAGGCGAGCACGCGCACGCCGCGGTTGGCGGCGTAGGCGCCGAACGGCAGAAACGCCGCCTTCCGGTCGTTGAAGCCATGCAGGGCGACGATCGTTGCGCGTGGCGTGCCGAGCGGCTCGTAGCGAAGCAGTGGACGCGGTTCGGGCAGCGCCGTCGATGTCTCGGGGACGGTGGCGCAGGCGACCAGCGGCAGGATCAACGCCAGCGCAAGCCAGGCGCGGCGCTCAGGGCGTCGCAGCGTGCGCCCCGCTGAGGCCGAGCTTGGTCCAAATCCCGTCCGCGGTCTCGCCCCGCTCGCGGAAGTAACGGAGCGAGGCCGAGCGGTTGCGCTTGGCGAGCCGCTGGCCGTCCGCGCCGGCAATGAGGTTGTGGTGGTAGTAGTGGGGCGTCGGCAGGTGTAGGAGCGCCTGGAGCAACCGCTGAACGTGCGTCGCTTGGAACAGGTCCTCGCCGCGGGTCACGAGCGTTACGCCCTGAGCGGCGTCGTCCACGGTCACGGCAAGGTGGTAGCTGGTGGGTATGTCCTTGCGGGCGAGGACGACGTCCCCGAGTTCCTGGGCGCGGCAGGTCTGCCAGCCACCGCGGATGTCGTACCAGTGCAACGGTCCCGTGCGGGCGAGCGCGGCGTTTACATCGAGTCGTAACGCGTGCGGTTCGCCGCGGGCGATGCGGCGCTCTGCTTCGGTCGGGTCGAGACCACGGCAAATGCCGGGATAGACCGGTTCGCCGCCGCTCGCGTGGGGCGCGCTGGCCGCGCGCGCGATCTCATCCTGGATCTGCTGCCGGGTGCAGAAGCACGGGTAGACCAGTCCCTCCCGCTTCAGAAAGGTCAGCACGTCGTTGTAGGCGTCGATCCGCGTCGACTGGCGCCAAGCTGGTGCCTCCCAGCGCAGGCCGAGCCACCGCAGGTCATCAAGGATCGTCTGCTCGAACTCCGGTCGACAACGCGTGTGATCGATGTCCTCGATGCGCAGCAGGAAGCGGCCACCGCAGGCGGCAGCGGTCTGATGCGCGAACAGCGCCGAATAGGCGTGGCCCAGATGCAGCAGCCCGCATGGGCTGGGC
>CAYUKE010000222.1:0-5836 GCA_964445185.1 uncultured Geminicoccaceae bacterium | reverse complement strand
GTCAGACCATCGTGCAAAGGCAGCTTCGGGCCGCTGACGGTCGTGCATCTCTCGCATCTCGCTGCACTATCCGAACGCGTCGGCGCACGGGGTGCGGCGAGCAACCGCGCGTGCCGAGCCGTCTCTGTGCCGCGTCGAGCAGCCCGCGCGGACCGGAGGGTGCCGACGCGACCACGGGATTTCTTGTTCATGCTGATGTCGGCGCGTATCAGAGCCTCCTCCGGGGAGAGGTTCGATGAGCGCGACGTTGTTTGATCGGTACGGAGGTTTTGCCACCGTCAGCAAGGTGGTTATGGCGTTCTACGATCGACTGCTCGACGACGACCAGGTCGGCGTCTACTTCGACGACGTCGATCTGCCCAAGCTGATCGATCATCAGACCAAGTTCATCGCGACAGTCATGGGTGGACCGGCCAGCTTCAGCGACGATCATTTGCGTCGGGTCCACGCCAGGCACCACATCTCTCGTGAGGATTTCGACCGCACGACGGATATCCTCTCTGCCGTGCTACGAGACGCAGGTATGGCGAGCCAGGATGTCGACTGCGTCATCGACGAGGTCCGCCGCCGCGCGCCGGCTATCGTTGACGTCGAGAAGCATGATCGATAGTCGCCCCGTCCTCGACGTCGGCCTCTTCAACCGCCTGCTCGTCGAAGCGACGGGCGTCGGGCTCGCGTTGGTGTCCGAGGAAAGCGCGTGCTGCGTCTTCCACAACCGCCGCCTCGTCGAATGGTTCCCGGCGCTGGCCGATGATCAGCGGCTCGGGGTCAGTGAGCTTCTGCCAGGCGTCGACTTGGAAGCGGTCCGCACCGCCGTCGACGACGGCGGCGTCTTCGGCAGCGAGTTGTCGGTCAAGCCCAAGCGCCGGCCCATCTCGCTGATTGTCCGACTGCAGCGCGAGGTCCGCGACGCGGAGACCTTCTGGATCATCGAGTATCAGAACAACAGCAAGGTGAAGGAACTAGAGTACCTTATCGAGTCCTACTCCGCGATGATCGAACGACAGAACCGCACCCTCGCTAAGGAGAAGGAACGCGCCGAGAACATCGCCCGCATTGCGCTGCTGATCCGCCGCTACGTCCGGCAGCGCAATCGCGCCTCGCGCCAACACTGGGAGTGCCGCATCGGGATCGGCACAGGTCCGGTGATCGGCTCCGTCGTTGGCGTGCAGAAGTACGTGTACGACATCTTCGGTGCGTCGGTGAACTTGGCTGCCCGCTGCGAAGCGCGCTCCGGACCGATGGAGATCACGTTGAGTGAGAGCACCGCCGTGCTCATCGGCGACACCTTCCGGCTGGAGGCAATCGGCGAGGTCGAGCTCAAGGGCCTCGGCGCGCAGCCGCTCTACCGGTTGCTCGGTTCGGAGGCGACGTCGAGCCGCGGCCCAAGCTTTCCCCACGGTCTCGGCCCCGAAATCTAGGCGCAGCTGCAACCCGCGGGACGATTCGACCGCGACGTTCGTCTAAGGGCCTAGCGCTACTCACCGTGCCGATGGGGAGGATTACAAGCCGCATGCCGAAGATCGTTCTGACCGCCGCACTCCTGCTCGGCGCCGCGTTCGTTGCCGCCTTCGCCGCAGAAGACGCGAAGTGGAGCTACGAGGGCGAGGATGGCCCGCTGCATTGGGGCTCACTCTCCGAAGCCTACGCCAGCTGCGGCACCGGCACGCAGCAGTCGCCCATCGATATCGTCGACGCCGTCGAGGCCGATATCGCGGACGTCGAGCTGCTGTGGAACGCGACCACGTGGAGCGTCACCAACAACGGGCACACGCTCCAGATCGAAGGCCCGGACGCCGGCGCCGCCCTGATCGGCGATGAGACCTACGATCTTGTCCAGATCGACTTCCATTCGCCCTCCGAGCACGCGCTCGACGGCGCCCGCTTCCCCATGGAGGTGCATTTCGTCCATGCCCACAGCGACGGTCGCGTGGCGGTCATCGCCGCGATGATCGAGCCGGGTGGCGACAACGAGCTTTTCGCGACGATCATGGCCGCCGCACCCAAGACGTTGGGCACGGCTGAGATCGGCGAGGCCGACCCACGCACCTTGCTGCCGGCCGCTTCCGGCTTCTACCGCTACCAGGGGTCCCTGACGACGCCGCCCTGCTCGGAGACCGTGCTCTGGACGGTGATGGAGGCGCCGGTTCGGGTCGCCCAAGACGACCTCGCGCGCTTTGCGGAGCTGTTCCCGATGAACGCCCGTCCCTTGCAGCCTGTGTCCCGCCGGTTCGTCCTCCGGTCGAATTGAGCACGCCTGCCCTCGGCGCCAACGCGGCTCAGAGACGCTTGTACATGATTGTCGTCGCGTCGAGCCGCGGTTCCCGCGGATCGACGCAGTAGCCTGGAATGACCCCGGCCGTCGCGTAGCCGAGGGCGGCGTAAAGCGGCTCGGCCGCGTCCCCAGTCCGCGTATCGAGGATCAGCAGCGACCGCCCGCGGCGACGCGCCTCGGCTTCGAGGGCGCGGTGGAGCGCTCGCGCAAGCCCGCGCCGGCGCCACTCGGGATGGACCAGCAGCTTCGCGACGTCGGCCCGGTGCGGCTGGTTCGGCGGCGTGTCGATGCCGAGCTGCACGGAGCCGACGACGCACTCGCCCACCAGCGCGCCCCAAAGGACCTGAACGCCGGCGGAGACTCGAGGTAACACCTTCTCACGCCAGAAGGCTTCGCTTGCGGTCCGTTCGAAAGGCAGGACGAAGCCGACGCTCGCGCCGTCGTGCACGCACGCATGCAGGAGTGCGCCGAGCGCCTCGACGTGCGCCGCTGTGGCCGCGGGCGAAAGACGTTCGATGCGGGCGTTGGCAAGGGTCGCCATCAGCGCTCAGACAATGACAAGGAAGTACCGCGCACCACTTGCGGCTGGTGTCGCGAACACGCTCGGCCCGGTGAGCCGGTAGCGCAGGCAGTCGCCCGGCGCGAGGTCGTGGTGCTCGCCGTCGACCACCACCTGCAAGAGGCCCTGGACCACCAGGACGTGGTGCTCGAGGCCGACTCGCGGTGGGCGCTCATAGGCGATCTCGGCGCCGGCAGGCAGCTCGCACTCGACGAGCTCGGCCGCGAGCGGACGAGCAGGCGGCGATACCGATCGCCGCCGCAGCCCGCTTTCCGCGTCCGTCCAAAGCGGCTGCTCGGCAACGCGCACGACCGGAGCGAACACATCCTCGACCGATTGCAGCAGCCGCGACGGCGTCGTCTCGAAGGCGGCGGCGAGGCGCCCAAGGACGACGGCAGTGGCGCTCACCTCCGCGTTCTCCAACCGCGACAGTGTCGCCCGGCTGACGGAGCTGCGCCGTGCCAGCTCATCCAGAGACCAGCCGTGGTCGCGCCGGAGCGCGCGCAGGCGCTCGGCGAGGCGTCGGTCAATGGCCGTGGGTTCGAGAGTTCTCTCCCGCATACGAGAAAATCTCTCTCATTGGCACAGACCGGTCAAGGCCCCTAACGTGCGCTGGAGCGCGTGCTTAGACCTTGGTGGCACAACGTCGACGCCCCAGATGCTGCTCAGCAATCAGCGCCGCGGAACGTCGCAACGGGAGACAGTCATGTTCTGGAAGCTCGGCGATCTCGCCGACATGTTCTACAACGTTGGCATCCGACAAGCGGAAGAGCGCAAGCGCTTCGCCGCGAAGGCGGGCCCAGCAAACCCGTCCAACGCGCAGCCGTCGGCGCCGGCACCGGAGACCGGCGACGCCTCGGTCTCAGAAAACCCGCCGATCGAGAACGGCGCGCCGCCCCACGCCTGAACAGCCGCGGCCGAGTATCGGGGTTGACCGGCGGCCCGATGTCGCAATTCCGACGAGGCTCGGACATGAAGCTCGCAGCCGCGGTCGACCGGCTTGGCACCGA
The DNA here is from genome assembly GCA_964445185.1 of uncultured Geminicoccaceae bacterium. Classification (GTDB taxonomy): domain Bacteria; phylum Pseudomonadota; class Alphaproteobacteria; order Geminicoccales; family Geminicoccaceae; genus JAAAPF01. Next base: position 1,992 of record CAYUKE010000222.1, on the reverse strand, counting down.
AAGCGCCTTCGAGGTGCTGGCCCGTGCCGAGGCGCTGCAAGCGACCGGCAGGGACGTCATCAACCTCGGCATCGGGCAGCCCGACGTCCCGACGCCCGGGCATATCGTCGAGGCGGCAGTCAAGGCGCTGCGCGACGGCCATCATGGCTATACGCCGGCGAACGGAATTCTGCCGCTGCGTGAGGCCGTCGCCCGCGACATGGCGCGACACCGCCACGTCGACGTCGATCCCGCGGACATCGTCGTCGTGCCCGGCGGCAAGGTCACGATGGCCTTCGCCATCCAGCTCTTCGGTGAGCCCGGCGCCGAGATCCTCTACCCCGACCCGGGCTTTCCCATCTACCGCTCGATGATCGCGTTCACGGGCGCTACGCCGGTACCGATCCGCCTTTACGAGCGCAGCGGCTTCTCGTTCGACGCCGAAGAGGTTCTGGCACAGATCACGCCACGTACGCGCCTGCTGATCGTCAACAGCCCGGCCAATCCGACAGGCGGCGTCGTCCCGAAGGCCACGTTGGACAAGCTGGTCGCCGGCTTGCTCGAGCGCCCGCACGTCGCCGTGCTCTCCGACGAGATCTACGCCCGCATGGTCTATGACGGCGTTCCGCACGCGAGCCTGACGGCGTACCCGGAACTCCGCGACCGCCTCATCCTGCTGGATGGCTGGTCGAAGACCTACGCGATGACCGGTTGGCGCATCGGTTGGGGGGTCTGGCCCAGGCCCCTAGCCCCGCTCGCCACCCGGCTCGCCATCAACGTCAACTCCTGCGTCAACGCCGCAACCCAGTGGGCCGGGATCGCCGCGCTCGACGGCCCGCAGGACGCGGTCGAGGCCATGGTCGAGGCCTTCGACACACGCCGCCGCCGGGTCGACGAGCTGTTGAACGCGCTTCCGGGCGTCCGCTGCAGGCGACCGGGCGGCGCCTTCTACGCCTTCCCCAACATCGAAGGCACCGGGCTCACCGCGCGCGAGGCGCAAGACCGCTGGCTCGCCGAGGCCGATGTCGCGCTCATCGCCGGCACCTCGTTCGGCGCCCTCGGCGAGGGCTTCATCCGCCTCTCCTATGCCGCGGCGCTGCCACGCATCGAAGAGGCGATCGCGCGTCTCGGCGCCTGGCTGGCTGACCGGGAACGCTGACGGCGCGACCTAACCTCGACGTGGCATTTCGCACAGAGCGAGAAAACCTGAGCGCGTAGCTTGGAGAGCGACGAGGCGCATCAAGCGCCCGCAGAGCCTCGCCACCGGGAGGACAGGTAGCGATGCACGTGTCGATCGCCGAAGCGAACCAGCTGGCCTTTCTGGTGACGCTCCTCGTCACCCTGGCGGTCATCAAGCTGCGCCCTTGGCTCACCCTGGACCGCGTGCGCGCGCACCTCGCCCAAGCGCGCACCGCCCGTATGCGGCATCCAGCGATTGCGGCGTTGTTCGTGGCAATCGGCCTTGCTGGCTTCTTCCTCGTCGTCGCCGGCGTTTCACTGCTCTCGGTCGACCTGATCCTTTCGGCGCTACTCGGCGTCGGCGCCGCACTCCTCTGCCGGTCGATGATCGGGGCAATCAAACACAGCCATGCCTCACCTACGGCGATTGCCGCCTACGCGGTACTAATTGTCCTGACCTCAGGCCTCGGCATGTATAGACATGGCATTGAGCGTTTTCTCTCCAGCGCACAACGCGCCGAGTTCGGCATGTCTGGCGTGAGCTTCGACATCGCAGACAACACGCGCGCCAACACCGACGCTGAAAGCGCGATCGCGATCGCGGACTCGCCGGTCGAAGATCAAATTAATGACACACATTACCAATTCGCAGTACATGCAATAAATACTCTTGTAGCAAATGTTCACGCGGACTATGATCGCTTGATGCTATTCTGTTATGCTCATGATAAAAATTTGTGCTTGGATGAAAGTGACTTCGACAAGCGTGTTAAAAACGTTAGTTCTTTCTTCGAAGCGATAGAGGAAATTGCCGTCTGCATGAAAGAGCATGCA
>CAYUKE010000221.1:0-5884 GCA_964445185.1 uncultured Geminicoccaceae bacterium | reverse complement strand
GTCTCCGGCGATAGCTGACGGTCGCAACGCTAGGCGTCCGCAGTGACGGCGGCGGGACGGCGGTCAGTTGGCGGGGATCGTCAGCACCGCGCCCGGGCCGCGATCATCGCGCTCGATGATCGTCGTCAGCAGGAGCAGCATCGAGAAGGCACGCTTGCTCCAGCGATCGTCCTGTTCGATCCAGTACCAGCGGTCCTCGTAAGCCACTGCAACGAACGTTTCTTGCGGCGGGATCGGGCTCACAGAGCTGTTGATGCGAAGCGCCGCTGCCGACGGAACGGACCGCTGGCCGACCAATTGCGGCTGCGGCACCTCGTCGGGCTCTTCGACGCCGGACGAGAGATCGGAGAGGATCTCGATGAGGGATCGTGTCCAAACGGCGATCTGCCGGCGATCTGCCGGCGCGACGGCGAGGACGACCTCAAAGCGATCAGCGTTCGGGTCGAGCCCAAGCAGGGCAATCAACGTGTCGGTGCGGTCGTCTCGCGGCCCGTCGGTGCCGCGGACGAACGACAGGTAGACACGTTCGCTTCCTTCGTTCGGCTCGAACGCAATCTGCAGGAGGCCATCGTTACGCAGATCCTGCATCAGGTAGACGATCCGCCAAAAGGCGCCGACGGGCGCGTCCGGACCGATCAGCAGCTGGTCGTTCGGTATGCCGTTGAGCCGTTGCACGGCAAGGCCGAGCGCGATGTGCAGATTGGCGCCACCAGCGATCAGGCCGACCAGCTCGCGCGGCGGGATCGGCCGCAGCATGAAACGTGCGTAATCGGCGCCCTGAAGCGGCTTGAGCGTGTAGGTCGGACGGTCGGCGAGCGAGCCCTCGGCACGGACGGCGAAGTCGTCGGTGAAGTCGAAGCCCGTGTCGAGCGTGCTGCCGACGCTGCCCGTAACCCGACGCTCATACCCCGCGACGATTTGGTCGACGCGCACCAGCGACGGAATGTCGCCGTAGCGGAGCCGCACGATGTTGAGCAGTAGCTGGGACTTCTCAGCCTCAAGCAGCGCCGACGTGTAGTTCACCTGGTCGCGGCGGATGAACTCAGGCCCAGCGCTTGAGCAGGCAGTGAGCGCCGTCAGCATGATTAAGAGCGAGGGTAGGCGCACGTCGATCGCTCTACGCGTGACGGAGACAGCGGCCGCTGTACGCACTCCGCGGCAGCAGCCCCGACAAATGCGGAGGCGCCAGCTGCACCGCACCGACGAGACAGTTGGCGCGGGCGAGATATTCCGGCATGGTGGGTGGCTGTGGATCGTTTCCGACAACGCGGATGGTTGGGCATGGATGACCTCATCGCGCGCTGGCTCGACGGGTTCCGGACCGACGGTGGCCTGACCGTCGTGGATATAGCCGACTGCCTTGACGTGTCGACCGCGAGCGTTGCGCAGTGGCTGAGCGGGACTTCACAGCCAAGTGCTTTGGAGGGTCTGATCTTGGCTGACCTGCGCCAAGTCATCGTTCGGCTGCGCGCCTTTCATGGCGCTCCGGACGTGCAAGCGTGGCTCACCACGCCGAACGCGGAGTTGGGCGGGGCGCGGCCGCTCGATGCTGTTCGCGACGGCCATACGATGGAGGTGCTAGGCGCCGTTCGTCGTCCCGCCACGTGCGCCGCGAGCTGACGCGAGCAGTTTCTTTCGATCTCACCTCAGCGCGCCTTGTGCCCGAGGGCGCCAGCCGGCGTTGCCGGCGCCGAATTGAACGCAGGTCAGCCGGCAAGCGCACCTGAACGATTGGGCTCGCAATGCCGCCCTGACGGTGGTGTCGAGGCTCGACCGCGGATCGGCGGCATGGTCACTCGTCGATGCCCGTCGACACCAACTCCCAGTTCGGATCCCGCGAGGCGGTGTCCCGGGAGAACGTCCAGACGTCGATAATCTCGGCAAGGTGCTCGGGGTCACCTTCGACGATCGCGCCATTGGTATCGCGCGTAACGTTGACCTGATCACTGACGAACCGCACGACGACGATAGCGCGGGCGCCGTCATTGCGGGCGCCCACGGCGTCTGCCTGCTTGATGGCGACGACCTCGGTCTCGAGGCTCTCGCCCGCCTCGTTCCGCTGCGCGATGGCGTTAGCGAAGCCTTCGAAGACATCGTCCGCCAAGAGTGGCCGCAGCAGATCCGTATCCCCGCGGGCAAACGCGCCGACGATCATCTCGAACGCCTGCCGCGCACCGGCGAGGAAGTCCTCGAGATCGAAGCTGGGATCCTCGCGGCGGATCGCGTTCAGGCCCTCCCGCAGATCGTCGTCGGCGATGTGGCTGAAGCTGGGGTCGCTCGCCTCCTCCCTGCCGGGAAGCGGGACGACGTTGTCGGTCGCGGTCCGTTCGAGCGGCGGCGGCTCGGGCCGATGCTCGTGGCCCGTCCGGCGTCCGAGGACGCTCCGCAGGCGAAAGGCGATGAACAACGCCACGCACGCGAAGAAGATGATGTCGATAAGGGGGAAACCGTTTGACATGAGCTGGCGCAGTTCGGATGCGTTTGCGGGCGGTGGGCCCTGGCAGCCAGGGTACGGCGTTGCGGTAGATATAACCTCCGTCGGGAAAAGTTAAACCGACCATGCCGGTGGGGCCCATTCTCCTAGTCACCTTTCTCGCCATTCCGTTGGTCGAGGTGGCCTTGTTCGTTCAGATCGGCGGGTGGATCGGCCTTTGGCTGACCTTGGCGGCGATCGTCGCGACCGCGCTCCTCGGCAGCTTTGTCATCCGCCGCCAGGGCTTCGACCTCGCCCGCCGTGCGCAAGGCCGACTGGCCGGCGGCGGCGTGCCGGTGCGCGAGGCGTTCGACGGCTTGTGCCTTGTCGTCGCAGGGCTGCTGATGATCACGCCAGGCTTTTTCACGGATGCGGTTGGCGGTGCGCTGTTGATCCCGCCCTTGCGGTCCCGGCTCTATCGCCGCATCGCCGAGCGTGTCGAGGTGCAGGTCGGGCGCCAGCGGCAGTCGCCAAGTGCGCCGGCCGCGGATGTCGTCGATGCCGACTTCGAGGTTCTCGACGACGACGACGAGGCGAGCCCTCCACGGATGCCACCGCCACGCGGTCGTTGGGATCGGCCCGAGGGTTGACGCGGGTTGCGCTGCCTCTGGGGAGCGGCTTTAAGCGAACGCGGTTGTATTGCGCGCCGGCCGCTGAGTGGACCGCCGACGCACCTCGTTCTCATCGGACTTGCGGAGATGGAAATGGCCGAGACCGACACCTCGCCGGCGCCTGCTGGTGACAGCGGGGCGCAATCAGCCCAGGCGCAACCGCGCCTCGCCATCGTTTCGCAATACGTTAAGGATTTGTCCTTCGAAAACCCGCGGGCGCCTCAAGGTCTTGCCGGCGGCGAGCGTCCGGAGATCCAGATCAACGTCGACACGCGTGGGCGACGCATCGAGGGCGAGCGCTACGAGACGGAGCTGGTGATCCGCGTCGACGCCAAGGCGTCTGGGCAGACGGTGTTCGTTTGTGAGCTGAACTATGGCGGCCTCTTCACGATCGCGAACATGCCGGAGGAGGCAGTGCAGCCGGTCTTGATGATCGAGTGCCCGCGGCTTCTCTTTCCTTTCGCGCGGCGTGTGGTTGCCGACGCAACCCGCGACGGCGGCTTCCCCCCCCTGATGATCGATCCGATCGACTTTCTGACCCTCTACCGCCGGCGCGTTCAGCAGCAGCAAGAACAAGGAGATGGAGCGTCGGTGCCACCTTCGGCATGATCGAGGCGCGGCGGAGGCGTTGAGTTCAGGCGGACGCGGGTTCGGCGTCCAGCGCGCGCATCGCGCTATCGAGGTCGTCGACGACGACGAACAGCCCGGCTACGTCGCGATCGGCGAAACCTTGCGTGACGACGTGCTCGACCAGCGCGACGAACGGTCGCCAGAAGGCTTGCTCCTCAAGCAGCACAATCGGTCGGTCATGATAGCCGAGCTGCTTAAGCGTGACGACGTCGAGGATCTCGTCGACGGTCCCAAGGCCGCCCGGCAGAGCCAGAAACCCATCGCTCGCGGCGATCATCAGCCGTTTGCGCTCGAACATGTCGGCGGTAATCGTCAGATTGGCGATGCCACAGTGACCGATCTCGCGATCGAGCAGTCGCTCAGGGATGAAGCCAGTCACTTCGGATCCCGCGGCGATCGCTGCGTCCGCGACGGCACCCATCAGGCCGACGTCACCGCCGCCGTAGATGACACGAAAGCCGTCGTGCCCAAGTCGTTCGCCGACCGCTGCCGCGAGCCCGCGGTAGTCGCGCGGCGCGCCGGCACGTGAGCCGCAAAAGACGCAGACGGCACGAGACATCAAGGCAGCTCCCAAGGTGCGGGCCGCCGGGCGGATGGCGCTCAGGCGGCGACGTCCGTGGCGTTGCTCCTGGTCAGGGCGACATAGTCGTCCATCAGGCGCTTGGTGACCGGCCCGATCGGGTAGGCATGCTCGTCGATGGCACGGACCGGGGTTATCTCGGCCGCCGTACCGGTGACGAAGACCTCGTCGGCGTCACGGAGCTCGTCGGGGGTGATCCGCCGTTGCACAACGGCAAACCCGCGGGCTTCAGCGAGCGCGATGGCCGTGCGGCGGGTAATGCCGTCGAGGAAGCGATCCGCGAGCGGTGTGTGGAGCGTCTCGTCCTTCACCAGGAAGATGTTGGCACCGGTCGTCTCGGCCACGTATCCTTCATGGTCGAGCATCAGTGCATCCCCGAAGCCCTTGGCCTCGGCGTCATGCTTCGAGAGGGTGCAGATCATGTAGAGGCCGGCGGCCTTGCTGTGGACTGGTGCTGTCGACGGCGCCGGGCGGTCGTAAAGGGCGCGGGTCAGCGTCAGGTCGCGGTAGTAGGCGCCCCATTCCCACGTGGCGATGGCGACGTTGATGCGACAGGCTTGGCCCGAAACGCCCATCATTTCGGCGCCTCGCCAAGCGACCGGGCGGACGTAGCAGTCGCCCAAGCCGTTCTCGGCGATCACGGCGCGAGTCGCCGCGTCGATCTCGTCGACGGAGTAGGGCAGCTCGAAGCCAAGCGCGCGCGCGCTGTCGAGCAGCCGCTGCGAGTGTTCGGTCAGCTTGAACACCTCGCCACCGTAGGCGCGCTCACCTTCGAACACCGAACTCGCATAGTGCAGGGCGTGGCTGAGCACGTGTAGCTTGGCCTCTCCCCACGGCACGAAGTCGCCATTAAGCCAGATCAAACCTTTGCGCGCGTCAAACGGGACGAGAGCCATTGTGGAGCCTTTGGCATCGTATTGTGTGCAATGACAGAGTGTCGTGCGCTAGCATTGAGCACAATGAGTGTCAACGCGAGGGGGGCCATGCCGTTTCGCCGTATCGACGCGAACAAGAAGGCGCTCTTCCTCAGACCTGAGGCGCTCGACAGGTCGGTGCTGCTTCTTCTCCTCGCAGTGCGGGAGTTCGAGGCGACGACGCGGGCGGCCCTCCAGGAGGGACTGACGGCGACGCATCGCGTTGTCCTCCTGCTGCTGCGCGTCGGGCTCGCCCGGAACGCCGTCGATCTGCAGGAACTGTTGTCGCTGCCCAAGCAAACGGTCTCGCGCCACGTCCGCCAGCTGATCGACGAGGGGCTCGTCGTGCAGGAAGCCGCGGACGACGACCGCCGTCGCCGCAGGCTGGTGCTGACCACGGCGGGCGCTGAGGTAACGGCGGGTGTCGACCGCGCCCAGCGACGCCGGCTCGGGGCGATCTTCAAGAGCCACGGGCCCGAGGTCGTCGCCAGTTTCGAGAGCGTCCTGCTTGATCTCGTCGGCTCCCGCGCACGTCCGCATTTCGATTCGTCGGAGGCCGCGAGCTGAGCGAGGAAGCGGCCCATCACCTGCTGGTGGTCGACGACGACGATCGGCTGCGAGTCCTGTTGCAGCGCTTCCTTGCGAAGAGCGGGCACCATGTGTCCGTCGCCGCGGA